>JAGVLI010001079.1 GCA_020054355.1 Planctomycetales bacterium
CGCGATCTCCAGAGCCATGCTGCCGTTGTCGGAAGTGCGCAGCTGCGCGGCAAGGGCCTGCTGCCGAGAAATCAGCAGCAGGGTGTGAACGATTACGAGTAGCCGCACCCGCCGGCGGCAGCGATTTGGCCCGGTGGGTCAAATCATTGGCAAAAACGCCCCTCCGCGCCAAATGCGTTTGGCTTGGCACGAAGGGTGGTCAAAAATGCTACACTCTCGGTAGCGGCGGCGACCGTTCTCACGAACTTCCCGGACGGCCGCTCACGGAGCCGATGCCAGCACCGAACCCGTATTGAGTAACTCTTTGCATCATGACCCCGGCCGATGACCCGATTATCGTTCTGATTCCCGTCTTCAATGACTGGACGGCGACCGGACTGCTTTTGCAGGCCCTCGATCGAGAACTGCTCCGGCATCAGCTTCAGGTCCGGATCGTGCTGGTCGATGACGCCTCGACCGAACCGCCGCCGCCGGACTATCTGCAAGGGAACGTGTCCGCCGCGCAGAGTCGGGACAACCTCGGCAATGGCAGCGCCGGCGAATTGGCAGCCGCGCCGACCGCCGTGCTGGCTCGGACTGCGTTTCACTCGTTCACGGCGGTCGAAATCCTGGAACTGCGCCGCAACCTGGGCCACCAGCGGGCCATTGCCATCGGTCTGAGCTATCTCCACGCCAACGAACGCTGTCCGGCGATTCTCATCATGGACGGCGACGGCGAGGACGACCCGCGCGACGTGCCGCGCCTGATCGAAGCGTTTCGCCAGCACGAGGGCCGAAAGATCGTCTTCGCCCGGCGCACGGAACGTTCCGAATCGCTGACCTTCCGCTTTTGCTACTCGGGCTATCGCGTGCTGCATCAACTGCTGACGGGCCAGGGCATCAACGTCGGCAATTTCAGCATTCTGCCCTTTGAATCCGTGGATCGTTTGGTGGCGGTCACGGAACTCTGGAATCATTACCCGTCGGCGGTCTTCAAGGCCCGGCTGCCGTTCGAGACGATTCCGACGCGCCGGGCGGTGCGACTCGCCGGGCAGCCGCGCATGAACTTCGTCGGCCTGGTGATCCACGGGCTGAGCGCCATTGCCGCCTACGGCGACGTGGTCGGCGTCCGCTTGCTGCTCGGCAGCCTGGCGGTGATCGTCATGGCCCTTGCGGGCTTGCTCACGGTCGTGCTGGTCCGCTTCACCACCGACCTGGCCATTCCGGGCTGGGCCACCAACGCCTTTGGCCTGTTGCTCATCATCCTGTTTCAGGCCATCGCCAGCTCGATCATGTTCATCTTCATCATCCTGAGCAACCGGCAAGGGGCGAACTTTTTGCCAGTCCGCGATTACAGCTACTTCGTCCTGAAAACCCGGAGGATCGCGTGTCGGCCGTGAGCAACATCGCGTACGTCGGCTCCGAGCTGGAACTCTTCGCCGCCGCCACGAACTGGAAGAGTTACCTCAGCCGCCAGCTGCAAGGCTTCCTGGGCGACCGCGTCCTGGAAGTCGGCGCGGGGCTGGGCACGACCACGCTGAACCTCTGCCGTCGGCCGCACCGCCGCTGGGTCTGCCTGGAACCCGATCCGGCGATGACCGCCACGCTGCAAGGCAAGCGCGAGTCCGGCGAGCTGCCGGCTTGCTGTGAGGTTCGGGCCGGCACGCTGGCGGACCTGCCGGCCGACGAGAAGTTCGACTCCATCATCTACATCGACGTGCTGGAACACATCGAGGACGACCGCGCCGAGTTGCAGCGCGCCGCCGAGCATCTGGGACCGGGCGGCCGAATCGTCGTCCTGGCGCCCGCCCACCAGACGCTCTACAGCCCCTTCGACAAGTCCATCGGCCATTTCCGGCGATACAATCGCCAGATGCTCTCGGCAGCCGCTCCCGATGGCTTGCCGTGCGAGCGGCTGAAGTATCTCGATACCGTCGGCCTGCTGGCGTCGCTGGGCAATCGCTATTTGCTCGGCAGCGGCATGCCGACGCCCCGCCAAATCTGGACGTGGGACAAGCTGATGGTGCCAGTGTCCCGGCTGATCGATCCCTTGCTGTGCTACTCGCTGGGAAAATCCATCCTGGGCGTGTGGCGGAAGGCGTGACGGTCCCCCTGCGAGGTAGGCGCGTCGTGACGAGCCGCGGTTGGCCCATCGGCATCCTGATCTTGCTGGGGCTGCTCTTCTTCTGGCCCCTCGCCTTGCAGCCGGACGCCGTGCTCTATTCGCCGTATTCCGACTTCATCAACTACCACATTCCCGTCAAGCATTTCCTGGTGCGCTCCTGGCAGCAGGACGGTGAGTTGCCGTTGTGGTGCCCCGGACAATTCTCCGGAATGCCGTTCATTCACGATCCGCAGGTGTCGGCCTTTTATCCGCCGCACGCGGTGCTTTACCTGCTGCCAGTCGAGCATTTGGGCGCGGCGTGCAGCTGGCTCATCGTCTTGCACGTCGCGATTGCCGGCCTGTGCATGTTCGCTTATGCCCGGCAGCGCGGCCTGGAGAAGTTCCCGGCGCTGCTGGCCGCGCTGGGCTTCATGTTCGCGGGAAAATGGCTGCTGCACATGCTGGTCGGCGGACATTTCAACATCGCGCCGCTGGCCTGGCTGCCCTTGGTCTTGCTCTGGCTGGAGCGGGCCGTCACGCGCGGCGGCATCCAGACAGCCACGCTGGCGGGCGGTGCGTTCGCGCTGATCGTGCTGGGCGTGCATCCGCAGATGACGCTTTACGCAGGCTTGTTCGCCGCGCTCTGGAGTTTGGAATTCGTGCTGGAGCAAGCTCTCGATTGGCGCAGCGCGCTGCCGAACCTGCGCCGCTGGCTGGGCATGGTGCTCTGGATGGGCTTGGTTGCCGGTCTGCTCTCGGCCGTGCAATTGCTGCCCACCCTGGAGGCCAGCCGGGAATCGAGCCGGGCGCTGGGCATGCTATTTTCGCTCGAACCCCTCATCAACGGGTTGCAGTGCTTCACGGGTGTGGTCGGTCCTCCGCTAACCCACGAAGTTGGCTGGATGTGGGAGAACCGCGTCGGCCTGGGCATCGTCTGGCTGGCGCTGGCGGTGGCAGCCCCGCTGCTGCTTCCCGAACGGCGCCTCCGGCTGCAAGCGGGATTCGTCCTGGGCTGGAGCTTTTTTGGCCTGGGCGGCATGGTGCTGCTGCAATGGCTGCCCGGCTTCCATCTGTTTCGCCTGCCCTCGCGGATGCTGCTGTTCATCGCCCTGCCCGTCGCCTTGCTGGCGGCGACGACCGTGCAAGCGCTGCTGGCCGAGGTCGTCGCCGACGAATTCCGCAACCGCTGTCGCTCCATCCTGCTGCGTGTCTCGGGATTGGCACTGCTGCTGACGGCACTGGCAGCCTGGCTTCTGCACAGCGCGGGACAGCATTTACAACTCAGTCCCTACTGGCTGTTCTGGCCGGTAACGCTGCTTTGGGCCTGGTGGCTCGTCGGCCGCACGGACCGCGCGGCTTGGCATGCATGGGCCTGGGGCGGAGTGTTGCTCGCCGACCTCTGGTTCCTGGCAGTCCCGTTGGTGAACGTCAATCCGGAAGCCGAGCTGTTCGCGCCCTCGGATTGCGTCAGTTACCTCAGCGGCCGGGCGGACCGACGCGGTCGGATTCTCGATCTCGACCCCATCAACCTCAATGATCCGAAGGACCGCACGCCTTCTTGCGCCACGCCGCTCTGGCCCAACTTCGGCTTGCTGGCGGGCGTCGAGCCGGTGCGCGGCTATAACCCGTTGGATGTGCTGCGTTACAAGGAATACCTGCAATTCATCACGAACAAGGATGAACCGCTGCGCGCCACGCACGGCCTGGCCTCCCCCGGTCCCGCCGGCTTTGCCTTGGTGAACGAGAACCTCGCCGACCTGCTGGGCATCCGTTACTTGCTGATGCCGCGCGACAGTCCACTGGCCTGGTTCGTCACCTCATCGGCCGAAAAGTCCGGCAGCTGGCGCAAGGTCCACGAAGACCCGTCGCCCAGCGCCTACAGCTTCGTGCCGCTCGATCCGCAAGGCGAGCGGGTGGGTGTCGTGCCACTGCCGCCCTATGTCGTCTACGAGCGCAACACCTTGCTGCCGCGCGCCTTCGTGGTCCACGAAGCCGCCCCACTGCCGGAGCGTTCCCAGGTGCTGGAAACGCTGCGGACGACCGATTTCCGGCGGCGAGTGTTGCTCGAAGACTGGGACGGCAACACCACCGGGCAGTCGCCAGCCGGTTCGCCTGAGACTACGCTAACAACCGCCCAGATTACCGACTACCGGCCGAATCGGGTTATGATGGAAGTGGATGCGCCGGCCCCTGGCTGGCTCGTATTGGCGGATGTCTGGTTTCCCGGCTGGACCTGTACCGTGGACGATCGGCCGGTCCGGGTCCATCGGGCCAACTTCGTGTTCCGGGCGGTTGAGATGCCGGCTGGCTCGCATCGAGTGGTGTTTCGATTCGCTCCGCGCTCTTACCGGACTGGGCAATGGATAAGTCTGCTCACACTGATGATGCTGGCCGGCAGCCTGCTGGCGACCTGGGCATGGCGGCGGCGCCGGCTGACGGAAGTCTCGGCCTGATGCCAGCCCCTGCGCCGCGTTTCGCGCTGCGCAACTTCTGGCGGCCGGAAACCGGCATCTTCCTCGGCCTCTGGGCGTTCTTGCTGCTTGTCGGCCGCAGCAAACTGTTTCAAGACCCCGGCACCTTCTGGCATACGGTCGTCGGCGAGCAGCTGCTTTCGACCCGGCAGCTCATCTGGACGGATACTTTCACGTTCACCTTCACCGGCCGGCATTGGATTCCGCACCAGTGGCTGGGCGAATCGCTGATGGCCCTGATTCATCGTCTCGGCGGTCTCGATAGCTTGCTGATGGTGACGGCCACCATCCTGGCCGGCTTGTTCACCTGGGTCGCGGCCCGCTTCCTGCGCGCCGGGCTGCACTGGTCCCTGGCCGTCGTGCTGGTCATTCTCGTCATCGCGGCTTCGGCTTCGCACCTGCACGTCCGGCCGCACATTGGCACCATCGTCTTTCTTGCCGTCACGATGGGCTTCCTGCTCGATTTCGAGGCGGGGCGCATCGGCGTACAGCGCCTCTGGTGGCTCGTGCCGATTTACCTGGTCTGGACCAGCATCCACGGCGGCGCGCTGGGCGGCCTGGCTACCATCGGCCTAGCCCTTGGGGGCTGGACGGTCTATCGACTGCTGGGGTGGGAAAGCCCCTTCTCACGCTGGAAGGATTTCTTCCTCTGCTCGGCGGTGCTGCTGGCTTGCTGCTTGATGGTGCCGATCAATCCGTATGGCTTCTGGCTGTTCCGGACCTGGCGGGCAATCATGGGTTCGGAAACGCTGACGCGCATCATCATCGAGCATCACCCGATGAGGTGGGACTCGCAGGATGCCTGGCCGGTGCTGTTCCTGGGCGCGGTCTACGTCGTTTTCTTGCTCACCACCCTGCCGCGTCGGCCGCGCGTCGCCTGGCTGCTGCCGTTAGTCTGGTTCTATTTGGCCTGCACGCGCATTCGCCATGCGCCGCTGTTTGCCGTACCCGCGGCGCTGGCGATGGCCGACATGCTGCCCTTCACTCACTGGGCGCGCTGGCTATCGAAGTCGGGCAGCGATCTTTGCCAACTGCCCGCCACGGAGTCGGTCCAGCGGCACATTGGCTGGAAGCCGTTCGCGCTGCCGATCGTCTTGGTGCTGATTGCGCTGGGATTACAGGCGAACCGCGTGGAAGTGCCCTTGCTGGGCCATAACT
Source organism: Planctomycetales bacterium (assembly GCA_020054355.1). Classification (GTDB taxonomy): domain Bacteria; phylum Planctomycetota; class Planctomycetia; order Gemmatales; family Gemmataceae; genus JAGVLI01. Next base: position 5,713 of record JAGVLI010001079.1, read on the forward strand.
GGGTGCGATTGGACCGGACGAGTTGGCCGGTGGAGCTTCAGGAGGAATTGGCGAAACACCAGCACGAAAGGCCGGACGGCACGCCGATCTTCAACGACTTCAACTACGGCGGCTACCTGATCTATCACACGCCGGGTTATCGCGTCTTCGTAGACGACCGCTGCGAGTTGTATCGCCTGCCCACGGATGAATATCCCGACCAATGGCTGGACGAATACGTCCGGGCGGAAGGGAAGAACACGGCTGAGAAGATGCTTGTCTGGGAACAGCAGTACGGCCGATTCGACTTCGCCCTGGTTCGGTCCTGCAACGCGCCGGGCGACATCGGTTTCGATAACTACTTTCGCGCGTCGCCAGCCTGGGAGCCGATCAAACGTACAGCGACCGCGACGTTCTATCGGAGAAAATAGCCTCCGCACCGCTTGCGGCTTTGCACACTCAACCGTTAGTTCACCCGCTGGAACCGCCACATCGGGATGTAAGGCGGCAACTGGCTGCTGTAGTAGGCTTCTTCACCCAGCATTTCCCGCAGGCGCTTCAGGGCCTGGCGGCGGACGGTGACGTAGTAGTATTCGCAGCGGGCGTCGCGCACCGTGTCCCAGACCTGGTAGAGGTAATCGGTTTCCTGCAAGGCGGTGCGCAGTTCCCACCAGCGGGCCGGCTCGCCGGGCTGGCGGGTGTCCAGCTGCTGGCGGTAGGCCCGGTTGAAAGCCAGGTAGTCGTTCACGGTGGAGCGATCCGGAAATCGGCAGCAATCGTTCGACGGCGGCGCATCGTTCAGCTCGGCATGCCGGCGGCGCAGCAGGGCCAGGTCGGACGAAAAGTCCTCCGGCCGCGCCAGCACGTAGCGCACCTCGCGCTGATCGAGGATTTCCCATTCGACGGCCAGGATTTGCATCGCGGTGCGCACCGCGTTGAAGGTTTCGGGCGGCGGCGCGGACTCCGGGGTGTCCGGCGGCTGGGACAGCAGGGCGGCAGCCAGGAGAAATTCGTAGGGGAACATGCCTCTTACCTCAGCGGTTCGGGTTCGGCGCGCAGTCCGTACTCTCACTCCGCGGGGAGCGCGGCCCAGCGCACAACGTCAGCAGTCGTGGGTCGGGGTCAGTCGCAGGGAGGAACGCTGAGAAGTGGGACCCACATCCTTGCGGGAATCCAGGAATCCTTTCCTCGTCGTTCGGGTCGGCAGCCGCCGACCGATGCACCGATTCAGATAGTTCGATTCGTCTCCATCCAACCGGCCGGGAGGAACCACTTGTTCCGGAGTGGTGCCTCGCTAACCCCGCAACCTAACCGAAAGCGTCCGGCCAGTCATCACCACTTCTACTTGGTCTAACAGCATCTACTGTGCCAATTGCCTTTTGTGACTTCAAAACGGTGCGCTCCGGGTGGCGAGTGTTTTTTCACTCCGGCAACAACTCTCTAAGACAATTCACTGTAATCAGTTGTGTCAGAGCAGTGTTTTCGCGGCAGCGAGGCAAGCCGGGAAATATCAACTAGACCGGCGAAAACGGGCTGTGCAGGCGGGCAGGAATCAGTGCCCATCTCCCAGGCGGGAACTGCCCAGGATGCTCCCGAACGCGGCGATTTCGCTCTCGGCATACTCAGCGCAGGCTAGCCAAACGTTCCAACTTCTGACCAGTAGATTGACCTGCAACCGATTTGCCTGAAAGGGGGGTTAGCCAGTGTTGTCGCAGTAACTCTGCCACCAACCCATATGAAGCGACTGTCCGCGACCGCGCGGGTCGCAGCAGAGCCTCTTACTGCTCAGCGCTTGCGAGTTGGTGCTGTTGAAACGCATTGACCAGATCAACCATCAGTGGAGCGCTCATGCTACACTCGCGAATCGTATGTTCTCTGGAATTTGCGCGGAATGATGCGCACCAATCATTCCGCGAGTGGCACACACAATAGCTCGAACGGTCCCGCGCCGCGCCATTGCTCCGCGCCGTCCGCCTTCACAAAGAGGTGCTTGCCGGCGAAGGCGGGATGGCCCCAGACCCGGCCTTCCAGGACTTTCGTGCGGGACTGTTCGTGATAGCCCTCGCGGTTCAGTCGAGCCAGGATCAGGTCGCCGACGGCATTCAGGGCCAGGATGCGGTCGCTGTCGCCCAGCCAGACGATGCTGGCATGGGGATTCCGCGCGCGGGGCGTCAGCTGGTTGCCGTCGTCCCAGAGCTTCTTGCCCGTGGCCAGCTCGATGCAGGTCAGGCCGTTGCTCTTGTCGATGGTGTAAACCAGGCCGTCGCGGTACAGCGGCTGCGCCATGATGCCGTTGAGGTCCTTCTGCACTTCCCAGATCAGCTCGGCTTTGGTGCGCTCCGCTCCCAGGCGAATCGCTTTCGAGCCGTGCCAGTAGGCGCTGACGAAGACGGTGTCGTCGCGAAAGATCGGCGTCGCGATGGCGACGCCATAGTTGATCTTGTAGGGCACCTTCCAGAGCGGCTTGCCGTTCTCCGGGTCGATGCCGTGAATATGCTCCGGCGTCCAGACGATCATTTGCCGGCCGGACTTGCTGTCGATCGGCACCGGCTGGGTGTAGCCGGCGGGGTCGGGCAGGCTGCGCCAGAGTTCCTTGCCCGTGAGGCGATGGAAAGCGATGACGCAGCCATCAGGTTCCACCCCGGTCTGGACGATGACGCGGTCGCCGTCGATCAGCGGGGCGGCGGCGAAGCCCCATTCGGGCACCCGCGCCCTGAAGTCCTTGACCATGTCCTTCGACCAGAGAATTTTGCCGTCCACCGCATCGAAGCAGAAGCAGTGACCGACCGCGCCAAGAGTGTAGACCTTGCCGTCGTGGACCGTGGGCATGGCGCGCGGGCCGTTGCTGTAACCGCCGAGTCCGCCGTAGCGCGTGAGGTACTTGTGCGACCAGAGCAGCTTGCCCGTGGCGGCGTCGAAGCAGACGACGCGCTCCTCACCGTCCGGCTCCGACTGGTCTTTCAGATC
>JAGVLI010000688.1 GCA_020054355.1 Planctomycetales bacterium
CGCGTAAGCGGGGGGAGGCTCCCCCCGCTTACGCGGGAGGCTCGCTACAATGCGTCCAGCCGGCAGCGCCGGCCAACTCCCGGACCAGACCGCAGCGCTTTGTCTCACACTTGCCCAGGCAACCAGCCGAAACCATTTTCATCAAGACTCCTACTTCCGCTATTTATCCGCAACTGGGTTGGTGGCCGCCGCTGGTGGACGCCTGGACAGGGAGTGTCATCCGATGGAGTTTCGCTGGGTGGCTGGGCTGGCATTGTGGACCATCCTTTCCGGGCCGGTCCTGGTCGGGGTGCAAGCGTTGATCCCCACGCACAAGCCGAAGGCGCAGTTACGGCTGCCCGCCGGCATGCTGACCACGACGGCCAGCACGGTGCCCACGGCCCGGATCGACCTGGAACGGCCGGCCGACCGTTTCGTGCTGAACCGCCGTTGACCCGCGCCCCGGCCGGGTGCATTTCGCGGCAGACGCGAAATTGCATGGCGAAACGCGCCGCGCTCCGCTATGGTGATGGTAAATCACCAGCTTCATCCCGAAATCACCCAGCGGTCGTATGTCGATCACCCCAGGCGCCGCAGCCTATCTGGTCGCTCGCCGTGAAAACGGCTTCGGGGAGGTTTTTCCTCTCACGGCCGGCCATCGGCACACGATGGGACGCGCCACCACCAACCGCATCGTCCTCAAGGACGACCTGTGCAGCCGCGAGCATGCCGAGGTCTTCGACCAGGACGGCAACTGGTTCGTCCGCGACCTGAACAGCCTGAACGGCACCCGTCTCAACGGCGCGGACCTCTCCGGCGAGCGCCCGCTGTCTCCCCACGATGAAGTGATGCTCGGCCGCAGCCAGCTGGTCTTCGTCGAAGACCTCAAGCAGCTGCCCACCTCGCCGAAAACTCCGACTGCCAGCGAAGGCACGGTCTCGATCAAGAAGCGGCTGGGGCAAACCCGCTTCCTGACGCCGATGCCGCCGGTGGCCACGCCCGGCGGTCGGCCGCAGCCCGCCACCCATAACCTGGGCGAGGCCCTGTCGCTGCTCTATCGCCTGGCCCTGGACATGGGGTCCGCCGCGACCCACCAGGAGCTGGTGGAAGTCGTCCTCGAAGGCTTGCTCGAAGCCATCCCGGCCGACGTGGGCGCGATTCTCATGGTCAAGGAAGGCCGGGACCTGGAAGTCGCCGCCCATCGCCAGCGCGATCCCGCCGTCAAGAGTTATCACAAGGTCTCGCAGTTCGTCAGTTCCGAGGTGCTCTCCAGCCGGGAAGCCATTCTCGCGGAGGATGTGGCCCGCGACCAGCTGCTGCGCAATCGCGAAAGCCTGAGCGACCTGGGCGCCACCAGCCTGATTTGCGCTCCCGTCTCCTTCGGTCAGGAAGTGCTGGGGCTGATCCACCTCTATTGCACCGAACCGCTGCGCAGCCTGGACAGCGAAGACCTGGAATTCGCCGTGGCCGTGGCCAAGCAGCTGGGCGCTGCCATCCACCAACTCCGTCGGCAAGCGTCGCTGTCGGCCGAGAACCGCTCGCTCCGCGACCAGCTGAAAGTCGAAAGCGAACTGGTCGGCGCCAGCACGAACATCAAGGCCATCGAATCGCAGATCGGCCGGGTCGCCGCCACCCACGCCACCGTGCTGGTGCGCGGCGAGAGCGGCGTCGGCAAGGAACTGGTGGCGCGGGCCATCCACTACAGCAGTCCGCGCAAGGACTGTCCGTTCATCTGCCTGAACTGCGCCGCCTTGACGGAAACCCTGCTCGAAAGCGAGCTGTTCGGCCACGAGAAAGGCTCCTTCACCGGCGCGACCGAACGCATGGTCGGCAAGTTCGAGTCGGCCAACCGGGGCAGCATCTTCCTCGACGAGATCGGCGAGATGAACCTGGGCACGCAGGCCAAGCTGCTGCGCGTGCTGGAAGGGCACCCGTTCGAGCGCGTCGGCGGCAACACGCCGATCAAGGTGGACGTGCGCGTGATCGCGGCCACCAATCAGCCGCTGGAGCAAGGGCTGCACGCCGGCACTTTCCGCCGCGACCTCTTCTTCCGCCTCCAGGTGGTGGAAATCCGCGTGCCGCCGCTGCGCGACCGCAAGCCCGACATTTCCCTGCTGGCCGAGCACTTCCTGAGGCGCTTCGTGCGCGAGACCGGCCGGAAGATCCGCGACTTCACGCCGGCGGCCATGACCAAGATGGAAGAGTACCAGTGGCCGGGCAACGTCCGCGAATTGCGCAACGTCGTCGAACGGGCCGTGGCCCTGGGCAATGGCCCGATGCTCGACGCGGGCGACATCTGGCTGTCGTCGATCGACCTGGACAGCTCCTCTCCCGACGCCGAGGTCCGCTACCAGCCGCTGACGCTGGAAGACGTGGAAAAGCAGCACATCCTCAAAACCCTGCAGCACACCGACTGGAACAAGAGCCAGGCGGCCGCCATCCTCAACATCGAGCGCTCGACCCTGGACCGCAAGATCAAGGGCTACGATCTGAAGAAGTGAGTGCTTGCTTCAATTGCCCCTCGCCCAGGTCGTCCGGAATGCGCGCGGCACGGAATTCACGGCGTCGCGAGTTCCGGTCATCCTGTGGCACTTACCCCAGCACTTCGCGGATCGGGCTGCCCCAGGGCACCAGCTGGAACGGCCGTTGCAGCCGGTCGCGCAGCTCCAG
>JAGVLI010000781.1 GCA_020054355.1 Planctomycetales bacterium
CGCATCGAAGAGTTGCTCCACGCCAGCGCGGCGCTGCCGGCGCACGCCGCTAGCGGGTTCGGAGCGCGGACTGTCCGGCGGCGGGTCGTCCGCTGGAATACCTGCCAGTGAAGCGAGCGGGTCGTCGGGCATGATGGCTTTCCGTCAGGTTATCCGTTCGGATCGTCGAGCAATTGCTGCAAGCGTTCGCCCAGCGGCGGCGGGAAGCGACTCGGCCAGGTCGCGTCGATGAGGCCGACGCCGATCAGGTCGCGCAGATGAGTCCGGTCCTTGTCGCGCCAAGCAATCAGCTTCATCTTGATCAGGGCCGGAAGCGTCGCCACCTGAAATTCGGCTGCCCGCTCCGACTCGTCGAGGTCCGGCGACGTGTGTTCGTAGTCCGGCCGCACCTTTTCGCCGGCGAAGAGAATGTGGACGGCTTCGCTCGGCCGCCCCTGGGGACCGTCGATGAACATATCCACGTCGAGGAGTTGATAATAAACGAACCCGGCTGCTTCGAGCGCGGATCGGGCGGCGGGCAGATCGGCGCGCCGGACCAAGAGATCGACATCACGAGTATTTCGTACGGCGCCTTCATCAGCCCGGGCGACCCACTCGGCGACCGCGTTGCCGCCAGCGACGGCATAGGGCACGCCGGCGTCGTCGAGCGCTTTCGTCGCCCGCCGCAATCGCTCTTTGACCTTTTCGGCTGCCATCAGCGCCCTTTCCCACCCGATGGGTCCGGCTGTTGCGTCGGCCATGATGTACGCCTCGCAAGAAACTGCGACCACTTTTGCGCAACCATATCACCCCAAGGGGAGTGGATTCCGCCGCGAACAGCGGAACAAGGTGAGCATACGGAGGAAACTGAAGTTTTGACATCAACGCTCGCCTTGCCGCCGAACGCTAAGGCTCAGCCGTCGGGCTAGCCTGCTGCGATGGCATGCTGGCAGAAACCGCCGGGGCTGAACCGGTTGGCTGTAGTGCCTGGTTCGACGATGGCCCCCGCCAGATGGCGCGCCCTGAGGCAGCTTGTCGCTTCCGAGCGTCTTCAAGAATGGCCGCGATGTCGCCGCCGAACTTTTCCGCCATCCGCTGGCGCGTTCGGTGAATCTCGTCGAGGATCGTGTCACGATTCGTCGTCTTCTGAATCATCGTCCACCATTTCTTCCGGCGTGCAAACGATCGGAATCGGGCACCCCAACTTCGTCAGTACCTCGTGAATCCGAGGCAGAATCCTGGCGTTTGCAATGTGCTTGCAGTTCCAAGTCAATAGGTATTGTATCCGGTGATGAGCAACCAGGGCGATATGCAGCGCATCGATGGCTGCCTTCGGCGGAAGAATCGCTCGGGACATGATTTCGGCGGCGATGACTCCAATCTGAGGATCGAGCGGAAGCAGCGGAATTCCGCCCAGCGATTCTAACCGTTCCGCGGCAAGCACCGGATCCCCCGCCGACGCTTCGTCAAGTACATACTGCGACGTTACCAGTTCGTAGTTGCCGCGCTCATTCGACCACCATTGGTGCGTAAGCAGCTGACGAGCGGCCATGACAACCTGCGAACTGGGACGCTGCCGCAGGTAGCTGACGATGGAAGTCTCGATGTACACCGTCGCCATCGACCTTCGGCTCTCCTCATCGAACGAACCAACTCACCTGACGCAGCGGCGGCCGGGTGGCACGTCCCTCGGTACTCCGAGGGCGTGCGAGAGACGGGCTGCCCGGCGTGGGTGAAGCCTTTTCTGGGTTCGGCACGCCTCGGAGTACCGAGGGACGTGCCACCCGGCCGATCATGAGTAACGGAATCCACAATTCGACAATTAGCTATCCCAATCAAAATCAATTAAGAAAGCGAATTCGCAATCCACCAAAACGAAATAGTCGTGACAACCGCCGTACGGACAGAGCATTTGGCCTGCGGTATCGTTAGATGATAACCGAAAACCACGCATTTCTGGCGAAACCGCCGATGAAATTACGTTGAGAAATCGCTGGATCAGTTCTGTTTGTTTTTCGTGTGCTTCGAGGGCTGAATAGCCTGGCACCTCCCTCTTGTCGAGTGGCTCCAACCCGAAAGAGAAAAATGGTGCATTGAGAATTTCAGCTTTCCAATCATGTAATTCTTCGAGAATGAGGTGACTATTGGACAGCGGTCGATATTTCCATTCATGCAACTTTTTGACGAGGGCTGTCTCAAGCGGTTCATTAAGGGCCACAAAGGCCGCCACGTGAAATGGTTTCACATAGTGTTCAACCGACAGTCCTTCGCAGCTATCTAGAAGCTGATTGAGGGTATCGACGGTGTCTTGGATGCTGTTTGCCAAAACCCACCCGGCCGTACAATTAACTCTGCTGGAAGCTCCTTGTGCTTCACGTCACCCAAACAGAGCCGCCGTCGGTCAACGTGCATTGCTCCATCAATGCCGTCGATCTGCACGGCTGCCATCCAGTTCGATGCCGCCTCACGCGAAAGTTCACCTGCCGCGAACGCGGGGCCTACCATCGACGGCAAAGACCGACATCAACCGACCGTCAGTGTTTTGGCGCGATAGTCAATGTGCAAGACGTGATCCAAGAGCAGGCCCACGCCGAGCAGCGGGTGTTGTCCCTGGTTGGCGACGACTTCGATCCGCCTCCATTCATCGAACCATTCGAGAAGGCAAGTATAGGTGTCGAGTTGCATGTCCGATCCGTTCGCCAGCCGCGCCCTGACCGTCGGACCGAGCGGCAAGCCAAGCGACGTCACCTGCTGCCGCGGCAATACCAACTCGCCGGTAAAGCCGGTATCGATCCACGCGTCCAGCTCCGCCTCCGTCGCGCCGGTGGGATTCTTCAACTGGATGCGAACGAGCGCGCGCCCGGATTCGTCCACGCTTCCGGTCATGACCCGGCTCCGATATGCAGCGCCACGGGATGCCCAATCCGTAGAACGCAACATCGTCGATCCGGATGAGCCGCGCTGGCTGCCGCGGACGCCTCGCTCAAGGTGCGGCCCAGAAAGAAGTCGCCGGATTCTGGCTCGATGGCGACGAAGGAATTCAGATGCGTGCGCTCCAAATCCGCCCGCAAGCGCTCTTGGTAAAATCGTTCCGCTCGCTCGTGCAGGTCGGTGGCATTCATGATCGCAACCCCAGGTTCAAAGGTTCCGACGTTCATTCCAACAATTCAACCGCCATGCTTCTGATGGACCTTGACGGCAGGACAACCGGCCTTATGCAGATGCGTCCTCGGCCGGGTGGCACGCCCCTCGGTATTCCGAGGGCGTGCGGCGCCCTGCCAAGACTTCGACCTCGGCGACTGGCACGTCGCTCGCACGCCCTCGGAGTACCGAGGGCCGTGCCACCCAGCCGTTACATGCCGCCGTTGCTCGGTTCGACGTTTGGCGACTTCTGGGGAACATTGATCGGCACAAGCTCAACCTGCGCCCCCTCGGCCAGGTCCTTGATCTGCTCGTGCAACATGGCGTTGAACCCGTAGTGCTCTGCAACCGGCAAGATATTCGTGTTCTCGACGGTGTAGTCGCCGCCCAATACCGGCGACACAATATAGCCGTAACATTGGCCAGGCTTCAGTACTTTTCCCGCTCCCACCAGTTCGTCCACCAGCGGGATCATCAGCCACTGGTTCGCGTTGTCCCCTTCGTCGATCTTCGCACCGAATTCGTCGCGGCTGTCGGCTACCCGCTCCACCGTGCCGCCGCCAACATCGAGCATGTGAACGGTGCCGCCTGTGTAGAGTAGAAATAGGTCTCCAAAGCGGTTCATCAGCCACACGTTGAACTCCACCGGGAGCAGGCGGGACCACCCAGCGAGCAAGTTGGGCCAGTCGAAACTGGCATGGTCGATCAGGTAGTCGTGAATGGACATCCTGCGACTCCGGGCACTGCCGAACTTATTATTGGATGCTCGACTTATTCCATAACAAGTCGCCACCGACAGCAAGGACTACCCTCGCCGATTCTGGTCAGACTTTGGCCGCACTGCTTACCCAATTTAACGTTGGCAAAGTCCATGTCCTGGCGCGCCGGCTATTGGCGTATGGCTGAGGCGCAAAATACCACCGGAACCGGTGCTGGCGCCGACCAGGCTTCGCGAATGTCCCGGAAGTCCCGTTTTCTTCACTCAAGGGTTGGGACGGCCTCGCCGGTAACCCCGCTGCCGACACCTTCCAGGATGATGCGTCGAAACGTGTCCGCGCTGCCGAGGCGACTGCGAACGTCCAGGATTTCCAGTCCCGCGAGACATCCCGCCTCATCGTAGTCAGCGGCGATCCCTTCCGCCAGATGCTGCGTAGTAACGGTCGTTTCGGCGAAGACGATGCTGAGTGCGTCGGCCTCGGCGTCGTAAGTAATCTTCATGGCGGCCTCTTAAAAGAAATAGGTGTAGACGGTGATGACCACGATTTCCGTTGGCTCGTCCACGAATACGGGCCGAACTCGCTTCGTGGCGTATACGGCACCGTTCCAGGTTCGGCCGTAGGCGAATTCCTTGCTCGTCTCCTGCCTGCCATGAGAGGCGGGTCGCCAAACGCCGGTTCGGATCGCGTCTTCGACTTCGGCAATTGTGAAACCGCGCGACGACAGGTAGCCCTGAGCATGGGCGGTAAGTCGGATGGGCTTCATGGCGTATACGCTCCGCTTACCCCTGGCCTCTCGCTCACAATGAGTGAGACCTCAGCTCATCTGATAAACAAACTTGCCCTCGCCATCCACCGCGACATGCACCTTTTCAATGGCCTTGCCCTCGGCCAGCCGTCCGAGCACTTCCTTGGAAATCTCCGGCAGCAGCGTGCCGGAGATGATGTGATCGATGTTGCGCGCACCGCTCTCCACTTCCTTGCAACGGCTGGCGATGGTTTCCAGCAGGTTATCGTCGAAGGTGAAGACCGCCTTGTGGTTTTCCAGGAAGCGCTGGCCGACGCGGTTCATCTGCAGCTTGATGATCCGCCGCAGCACTTCATCGCTCAGCGGATAATAGGGCACGATGTTGATGCGCCCCAGCAGCGCCGGCTTGAACGCCTTGAGCAGGTCGGGCCGTAACTGTTCGCCCAGTCCCGCCGGGTCGGGCATGGTTTCCGGATCGGCGCACACTTTCATGATGGTGTCCGTGCCGACGTTCGAGGTCAGCAGGATGATGGTGTTCTTGAAGTTGACTTCCTGGCCCTTGTCGTCCTGCAAGGTGCCCTTGTCGAACACCTGATAGAAAATCTCCTGCACGGCGACGTTTGCCTTTTCGACCTCGTCCAGCAGCACGATGCTGTAAGGCTTACGGCGCACCGCCTCGGTCAGCACACCGCCTTCGCCGTAGCCGACGTAGCCGGGCGCTGAGCCGGTCAGCCGCGAAATTTTGTGGTCTTCCTTGTACTCCGACATGTTGATGACCACCATGTTGCGGTCGCCGCCGTAGAGGATGTCGGCCAGGGCCATTGCGGTCTCCGTCTTGCCGACGCCGCTGGGGCCGACCAGCATGAAGACGCCGATCGGCCGACGCGGATCGGTCAGGCTGGCGCGCGAAGTCTGGATGCGCTCCGCGAGGATTTTCAGCGCGTGCGACTGGCCGATGATCCGTTCCTCCAGCGTCTTTTGCAGATTCAGGACGGTCTTGATCTCGTCCAGCACCATCTTGCCGACCGGGATGCCGGTCCAGCCGGAGACCACTTCCGCGATCGACTGGCTGTCCACCACGGAATGCACCAGCGGCGTTTCGCCCTGCAGCTTCGTCAGGACTTTTTCTTGCTGGCCCAGTTCTTCGCGGCACTTGCGTTCGTCCTCAGGCTTCAGCTTGTCTTTTGCCTTTTCCTTGTCATCGCCGGCATTCAGGTGCGCTTCGAGCTTTTCGCGCATCTCCTGGATTTTCTCGACCAGTTTTTTCTCTTCTTCCCAGCGCTGGTCGAGTTCGGCCTTGCGCTGCTCGGCGGCGGTTTTTTGGGCGGCTAGTTCGCCCAGTCGTTCCCGATGGTCCATACCGACGGCGCTTTCGCGGTTCAGGATGCCGATCTCGACTTCGAGTTGGTCCAGCTCGCGCTGGCAATCCTCCAGGGCCGCCGGCGTGGCGGTCCGGCTGAGGTTCACCCGCGCGCAGGCCGTGTCCAGCAGGCTGACCGACTTGTCCGGCAGCTGCCGGTCGGTGATGTAACGGCTGGACAGCTTGACTGCGTCCTCGATGGCTTCGTCGAGAATGCGGACGATGTGGTGCTTCTCCAGCGAATTGGCCACGCCGCGCATCATGCGGATGGCGCGGGCTTCATCCGGTTCGTCCACCTTGACGACCTGAAAGCGCCGCTTCAGGGCGGGGTCGGTCTCGAAGTACTTCTTGTATTCCATCCAGGTCGTGGCGGCGATCGTGCGTAACTCGCCGCGCGCCAGCGCCGGCTTGAGCAGGTTGGCCGCATCGCCCTGGCC
>JAGVLI010001042.1 GCA_020054355.1 Planctomycetales bacterium
GAAACCACTGCCGCCGCCAGCACCGCCCACGGCTGCACCAACACGAACAGGATCGAGCCAACCCAGGGCATCACCAGCCCGCGCACGCCGTTCAGCACGAAATGGATGCCGGTGTACAGCGGCACGTCCTCCGGCCGCGGCGCGAAGTGGCTCGACGCCAGCGCCCAGGTCAGCTGCCCGCCGCCGTTTGACATCCCTTGCAGCATGCTGGCCAGGTAGATCAGCCAGGGAACGCCCGCGTAGATGCCCCCGAAATGACAGGTGAGATACGCGGTCATGAAGAACGAGATCAGCAGCCGGCAGCGGACGATGCCGATGCGGTCCAGCACGCGCCCCCAGATCGGCGACGTGACGGCGAGCAGCAACTGCGGCATGACCGACATCCACAGCGCCAGCTCGAAGGCGTTGAAGTGGAAGTCTGGGGACTTCTTGCACAGCAGCAGGATCACATGGTTCGACATGAAGAAGGCCGAACCGGACAGAAAAAACGCGACCTGGAAGAGCAGATAGGCGCGGTCGCTGGCGATGATGCGCTCGACGCCGGCCATCCGCGCCCGGATCGTGGCCCGGTCGCGCGGGAAGCGCTCCGCCTGCGGCACGTGGAGCATCCGGTAATAGTAGCTGCCGATCAGGCCGCACAGCCCCGCCAGCGGATAGAGCACCTGGTAGATTTCCCGGCTCTTGTCGAGCAGCCAGCCGGTGACGAGGATGCTCGGTACCATCGTCACGAAGGTCCAGAAGGTCAGCTTGCCCAGCACCCGGCCGCGAATCTCTTTCGGGTACATCACCCGGTAGAGGCTCGACTGCCCCATGCGCATCGCGGAGTTCAGGAACTGGCTGACGGTAATCAGGGCGGTAAACGTCAGCGGATCGCGGACCCAGTAAATCAGAAAGAGTGGGACATTCGCCCAGACTGCCATCTGCGTGACCAGTTTCTGCATGCCCCAGCGCCGGCCCAGGTCGGCCCAGAGCGGGCCGATGAAGACGCCGACCGGAAAGGCGCTGGCCAGGATGGTCAGTTCCAGCGGACTGGCGTTCAGCCCCGATACGGCCACCACCGGAGCGGCCATGATCGCCAGCGCCATGTAGATGCCGTTGAACGCGGAAAAGAAGCTTTCCGCCAGCACGTTATGGCGCGTCAGGGCGTCCAGGGGCGCGGAGCGCTGCGCGCCGACCGGAAGCATCGTTTCCCGGCCGCCAGCCTCGGTTGTCAGGCGGGCCATCTCGCTGCTGTTATGCGAATCGTCCATTGTCCGGTTATCGGGTAGGGATGCTATACTCTAACATGCGGAGCGCCGAGGTGCATCCTCGATTGGCGCGTCTGGCTCGCTCTGCCCGAAGGAGATTCCGACCATGCAAGGCCGGCTGTCGATCCTGGCTGTCAGTTTGTCGCTGTTCGCCGTCACCGTCCACGCTGCCGAGCCGACAGCCGCCGAGCGCGGCGAGCGGGCCATGCTGGGCCGTCATTTCACTCCGCCAACATTCTCGCCGCAAGCTTATGACAACGTCTGGAAGCTCTGGGACGGCGGACTGAAGGAGAAGCCGGCCAACTACCACGCCGCCTTCCGCGAATACTACGGCATGCACGAAGCGCCGTATCCAAACAACGGCTACCCGATGGGCTTGCGGGAAGCCGCCGGCCTGTTCAACCGCAAGCTGCTCGCTTCCGACTGCCTGCTCTGTCATGCCGGCTCGATCCTGGGCAAAAGCTATATCGGCCTGCCGAACACCGCCCTGGACATGGATTCCATGTTCGCCGACCTGACCGGCGCGGACGGCATGCCCCGCAAGACGCCCTTTGTCTTCACCAACGTGCGCGGCACGACGGAAGCAGGCAGCATGGCGGTCTGGCTGCTGGAAATGCGCGACCCCGACCTGAAGCTGCGCTCCCCGCGCCTCGACCTCGAACTGAAACCCCACCTCTGCGAGGATGCGCCGGCCTGGTGGCTGCTCAAGAAAAAGAAGACGATGTATCACACCGGCGGCTCGGACGCCCGCTCGGTCCGCTCGCTGATGCAGTTCATGATGAGTCCGCTCAACGGCCCGACCGTCTTCCGCAAGGAAGAAGCCACGTTTGCGGACATCCAGCAATACCTGCTGAGCCTGACGCCGCCGAAGTACCCGTTCCCCATCGACCGCGAGTTGGCGAAGAAGGGCGAAGCGCTGTTCGGCGAGAGCTGCGCCCGCTGTCACGGCACCTACGGGGAAAAGTGGACCTACCCGAACAAGATCGTGGCCCTGGACGAGATCGGCACCGACCCGACCCGCTACCACGGCATCTCGGCGGCCTTCGGCGAATACTACAACCGCAGCTGGTTCACCCAGGAGAAAGCGGGCTGGCTGGTGGATGAGTACGCGGCCCGCACGTCGCCCGGCTACCAGGCGCCGCCCCTGGACGGCCTCTGGGCGACCGCTCCCTACTTCCACAACGGCTCCGCGCCGACCGTCGCCGACGTGCTCAACTCGAAGGCCCGGCCGAAAATCTTCACCCGGTCGTACCGCACGGACGAAGCGGCCTACGATGCAAGCAAACTCGGCTGGAAGGTGCAACTGCTGCCGCGCGGCGCGGATGAGAAAATGACCGACCACGCCCGACGCAAAATCTACGACACCACGCAGCCGGGTCGCGGCAACGGCGGGCACACCTATGGCGACCACTTCACCGACGAGCAGCGTCGGGCGGTGATCGAGTATTTGAAGACGCTGTGATGTGCGAAGCCGCCAGCGGTGGTGGGGCGGCTACTCCGCCCCGTTTCGTTTCATTTCATATCACTGACACCCCCTCCGCAGTCTCAATGAGAATCAATAAGGGTTAGTGGCTGCCAACGTCTGCTAGCGCTTGCCCGTGGGTCACGATTCCAATCGTGACAGGCCGTGGAGATTGTCCCCGGAATAGTGGTACAGTTACCCCGGTTTGCCGTGGGTCACGATTCCAATCGTGACAATCTCCACAGCCTGTCACGATTGGAATCGTGGCCCACGGGCAAACAATGCCTGGAAGCAGCACTAGCCTTGCCATCTCTCCAGATCGCCGCGATGGCCGACGAACTTGGTCCAGTCCTGCTTGACCACGTCGGCGTAGGTGAGCGCGAAGGTTAGCACCCGCTGACAGAACGATTCCGGATCGCGAATGTGGGCCAGCGGGTTGACCAGGCCGACGGCATGGGCCACCGAGCGGGCGTGGCCGCGCGCCAGGATGTTCGCCTGCATGGCCGCCACTTTCTCCATCATCCGCACGTTCTTCAACCCGGCCAGGACGACGCGAAAATCGTGCGGGCCGATCTCGCGGACCTGGAAGGACTGGCCGCCGTCCACGGCATAGCCCAGGTAGGCGCTGCTCGCTCCCTGCATCTGCCGTTGGCGGGTGATGACTTCCTCGGCGCGTCGGGCCGGCGCTTCGGGTTCGTGGCTGCGCTGGCGGTAGAGGTCGTAAGCCGACGGCCGGGATTCCTTGAACTCGATAATGACGTTCCGGCCCTCCTTGCCGCCCTTGCCGCCGATCAGCACGGCGTAGCGCAGCCGGCCCATGCTGCCGATGCCCGCCACCCGCCCGCATACGTCCTCGACCTTGTAGAAGTCCGGAAAGTTCGGCGTCGGCATCCGCGACTTGAAGTCCTCCAGCAGGCGCACGGCTTGCTCGCGCTGGTCTTCCGGCAGGTTGAAGAAGCTGCGCGAGCGCGTCAGGCGGCGCTGGCCGTTGGCCACGCCGGTCAGCTTGCCGATGAATTCCGTCCGCTTGAAGGCCGCCGCCGAGCGCACCAGGTCGTCGATCGCCGAGCACCCGCACTCGGAATGCTCGCTGACGACGGGCGTGCCTTTCTTCAGGAACCTCGGCAGCATTTCGGTGTAGATGCCCAGCGACGACAGGGTGATGCGCATGGCATCCGCCAGCGGGTCGCCGCGCACGCGCGAGGCCAGGAAGATGCTGACCGCCAGCCGGCAGACGTCGAAATCGGGATTGCCCCGGATGGTCTCGTCGAAATCGTTGATGTCGTAGTAGATAGCGCTGTCGGAAGCCTGGTAGGTGCCGTAATTCTCGCAGTGAATGTCGCCGATCAGGTCCATCTCGACGCCGGCTTCTCCCAATAGGGGAATGGCGCCGTGAATCTTGTCGAGCACGTCGCGGGCGAAGAGGTGGAAGGTGCCGCGAAAGAAAGCGAACGGATCGGCGGCCATCCGCGCGACCTTGATGCGGAACAACTCCGGATTGCGCTGGGCGAAGGGCCGATTGAATTCCTGAAACTCGGCGATGGCGTCGCGCATCGGGGACTTTCCGGACTGATTCTCACCAGGACACAACAGTCTGCGAACGATCCGTGTGAAACAGTTTATCAGAGTAGTTGCCCAACTGCGAGCGGTTAGCCGCTGGAAGAGAGTTGGAATTGCCTGCGGAGGGCGACATGCTGTAGCCAGGGGCGCAAGGCTCCGGGCCGCGCCATCATTCATTTCGCGCCAGCCCCGGAGGGGCGGCATGACGAATCATGTCGAGAGCGATGCCGCTCCTTCTATGAGTTAAGGCAGCCTGTCAAGAGCGATTTCATGGTTTTCCTGTGATTTCAACGGCCTCTTCCGAGTGGTTGCCCGCCGCGCTGCCCCGCAGCGCCCGTGTCTGGCAAACTTGGGCGGCGGCGCTTGCGAGTTGGTTGCGTCGGAACACCAGCTCGATGCGATCGTGGACAAGGTCCATCGTCAGATCGGCACGGACGTGGTCACGGCGCTGCGCCTGCGCGCCGACGGTTTCCCTGTGGTCCGGGATTCGCAGGTGCCCGCCCGGCTGCCGGACCTGTTCGCG
Source organism: Planctomycetales bacterium (assembly GCA_020054355.1). Classification (GTDB taxonomy): domain Bacteria; phylum Planctomycetota; class Planctomycetia; order Gemmatales; family Gemmataceae; genus JAGVLI01. Next base: position 4,793 of record JAGVLI010001042.1, read on the forward strand.
GGCGCGCCGCTGTTTGTCATGGGCCGCTATCGTGCCAGTGCCGAGCAGACGGTAAATGCTCGCCTGACGGTGGAGGGCAATATTGCCGGGCATGCCTGGACGCAGCCGGTGGCGGCCCGGCGCAGCCAGAACCAGGCGGTAGCCAGTGTCTGGGCGCGGGGCCGAATCCGGGAACTGGAAGACCGCTTCGCCATCGGTCACGGCGACGGCGCGCGCCTCGAAAAGGAAATCCTGACAACGTCGCTGCGTTTTGGCGTGCTCAGCCGTTTCACGGCCTTCGTGGCGGTGGACCGTCAAGTCGTGAACGAGGGCGGGCAGGTCCGTCAGGTCACGCAGACGGTGGGAATGCCGGCAGGGTGGAATGAGGCAAAGGACACGATGTCCGTTGCCGGGCCGCCGGCCGCGGGAGCGTTAGTGCGCGGTTTGAATTTCCAGCTTGCAGCTGCCAGCCGCCCCGCCCCGCGCGGTGCCTCCTTACAGCGCAGCCTTGGCCTCCAACTGTTCCTGCTGCTGGCGCTGCCGTTTCTGCTGGTATTGGCCGTGGTCAAACTCTGCTGGCGTGCGCTGCGTGCCGGTTTCCGGAGTCTCGTGCCCGGTAACGCTGGGTCAGATAACGAGTCCGAACAACAGCCGACACCGGAGGTCGCCAGCAAAGACGACTTCCGGAAGTGACCTTCCCGGTTCCAGGTCCGGCCGTGCCTGCGGATTCCGCCGAACAATTTGACTATGCCGCCCGGCCGTGCTAGGTTTCTCCAGGAACGTTCCCCTCGATTGAACACGCTCTGAGTGATTGTTCTCGTCCATGATCCTTCCCCCAGGGTGAACGTGGATTGTTTCGACTCGCTGACCGCCATTTTGGGATGGTGGTTATCCACCATGCTGGTGGATGGAACGATTGGTTCGTGCTGGTCTCGCATTCATCGCTGATGCGCGAGCTGGCAAGAGGGAGTTACTTCAATGTTGACCGCGCTTCGCACTCGGATCGAGAACTTCCTGAAGAAGGAAGACGGCCCCACGGCAGTCGAATACGCCGTGATGCTGGCCCTGATCATCGTCATCTGCCTGACGGCGGTCCAGCTGCTGGGCAAGAACAGTTCGGCGCTGTTCCAGACCGTGGCCCAGTCGATCGCCTCGACCACCTGAGCGCACGCTGCCGACGGTGACGCCAAGCCATTCCGCATCGCATTAACCATGCGTTCCCGGCTCGCCTGCAATTCCAGTTGCGGACGGGCTAAACGCAACCCGGCCCGCCGGGCCAGCGCATTGTGGCGCTGTCCCGGCGGGCCTTGGCATTCACAGCCGTTGGTCGGTTACCGCTGAGGTTGAGGCGCGAAACCCCGAGGGCTGTCGTAGCCTGGCGGAAAGGTCAGTCGCTCAAAAAACTCTTTCAGGAATTCCCGCAACGCTTCGTCCGCCGGTTCGCCCAGGTCGTGCCGTGCCTGGCTCAAGGCCGCCAGCGCCAGGTACTGCTGCGCTGCCTGGTCCCAGCTGGGCGCGGTCATTCCCTTGGCCTGGCCGTGCAGCATTTTCAGCAACCCGTC
>JAGVLI010001071.1 GCA_020054355.1 Planctomycetales bacterium
CACTCAGCGGCGCGAACACGTCGGGCTGACGCCCCGACGCTCGCCAGGAAAAGCGACTGCCAACCGTGTCCGGCAGCATTGGCCGGTCGCATTCGCTCAGGAAGTTCCGCCCAGCGTGGGCTGGGCCGGCCTCAGGGTCGAACGCCGCACTTCCTGCAAGACGGTTTCCATCTGCATCGGCGAGACGGCTTCCGTTTCCTCGCGCATCCGGATGCGCAGCACCGAGAGCGACCGCCCCTGCAAGCGATACTGCTCGCCGCCAGTCAGCGGCTTGAAGTCCGTGCCCTCCTCGGCGGTGTCGATCAGGCGTTCCCAGTAATGCTCGTCCTTGGTCGTGGGCAACGTGAAGGTGATGCCTTCATGGTGCGCGTTGAGCAGCAGCAGCAAGGTTTCGCCCACGATCGGCTCGCCGCGTTCGTCGAGGTCGCCGATCAGGTCGCCGGCCAGCCGGACGCCCAGGGAACGCACGAAGCCGGCGTTCCAGGCCTCGTCCGACATTTCCTGCCCGGATGGCTCGAACCAGGAAATGTCCTTGACGTCCGAGCCGCGAATGCCGCGCGCCTGGAAGAATTTACGTCGCTGGAAGACCGGCTCGGTCCGCCACAAGTTCGTCACCTTGCGGACGAAATCGAGAAACGCCTGCTGCTCTTCATCGAGCTCCCAGTTGAGCCAGGTCAGGTCGTTGTCCTGGCAATAGGTGTTGTTATTGCCCTGGTTCGTGTGGCTCAGTTCGTCGCCGCCGCAGATCATCGGCACGCCCTGGGAGAGCAGCAGCGTGGCCATCAGGTTGCGCTTCTGCCGTGCCCGCAGCGCCTTGATGTTCGGGTCATCCGTCGGGCCTTCGACGCCGCAGTTCCAGCTGTGGTTGTCGTTGGCGCCGTCGCGGTTGTCCTCGCCGTTGGCCTCGTTGTGCTTCTCGTTGTAGGCGACCAGGTCTTGCAGCGGGAAGCCGTCGTGGCAGGTGATGAAGTTGATGCTCGCGTAGGGCAGCCGGCCGGTCTGCTGGTAGAGGTCGCTGGAGCCGGACAGCCGGGTGGCGAACTCGGACACGGTGCCGCCGTCGCCCTTCCAGAACTTGCGGACGCAGTCGCGGTACTTGCCGTTCCACTCGGTCCAGAGCACGGGGAAATTGCCGACCTGGTAGCCGCCGTCGCCCAGGTCCCACGGCTCCGCGATCAGCTTGACTTGCGACAGCACGGGGTCTTGATGGATGATGTCGAAGAACGCGCCGAGCTTATCGACGGCGAACAGCTCGCGGGCCAGGGTGCTGGCCAGGTCGAAGCGGAAGCCGTCGACGTGCATCTCCAGCACCCAGTAGCGCAGGCTGTCCATGATGAGCTGCAGCACGCGGGGATGGACCATGTTCAGAGTGTTGCCGCAGCCGGTGAAATCCAGGTAGTACCGGCGGTCTTCGGGTGAAAGTCGGTAGTAGGCGGCATTATCGACGCCGCGCATCGACAGCGTCGGCCCCAGCTGGTTGCCCTCGCCGGTGTGGTTGTAGACCACGTCGAGGACCACCTCGATGCCAGCGGCGTGCAGCGCCCGCACCATCATCTTGAACTGATGCACCGCATCGCGGGAGGCGGCCACCGAAGCATAGCCCGGATGGGGGGCGAAGAAAGCCAGGGTGTTGTAGCCCCAGTAGTTGCTCAGCCCGCGCTCGCCCAGGTGCCGGTCCTTGACGAAATGATGCACGGGCATGAGCTCGACGGCCGTCACATTCAGATCGGTCAAGTGCTTGATGGCCGCTTCCGACGCCAGCCCGGCATACGTGCCCTGGAACTTTTCCGGCACGCTGGGCAGCCGCTTGGTGAAACCCTTGACGTGCAGCTCGTAGATCAGCGTCTTGTGCCAGGGTGTGCGCGGCGGCCGGTCGTCGCCCCAGGTGAAGGCCGGATCGACCACCGCTCCCAGCGGCGCGAAAGCGGCGTTGTCGCGCGGATCGAAGGACAGGTCGGCGGCGGCATCGCCGATGGTGTAGCCGAACAGGGCATCGTCCCAGCGCAGGTCCCGGCCGATCGCCTTGGCGTAGGGGTCGAGCACGATCTTGTTGGCATTGAAGCGATGCCCCTGGGCCGGCTCGTACGGCCCATGCACCCGGTAGCCGTATAACTGCTCGGGTTGCACATCGGGCAGATAGACGTGCCACACCTGGTCGGTATGTTCGGGCATGACAATCCGCAAGCTCTCGCTCGGGGCATCCGCCGAGTCGAACAGACACAACTCGACCTTGACCGCGTGCTCGGAAAAGAGCGCAAAGTTGACGCCGGCGCCATCCCAGGTGGCTCCCAGGGGATAAGGCCGCCCTGGCCAAACGCGCATAAATCAGCCTCCTCTTGGCTCGATGTTCCAGCATCCCAGTCTGGACCTTGCGTGAGATACAGAAACTGGGTGGCAGGATGAATCAGCAAACCAAATGCCAGTTGTGAAGAAAGTTGCCCCTAGCTGGGAGAGAGTCTGCATGCGTCCAGGCGAACCATTGCCCAATAGCATCCCATGACACCTTTTTGCTCGTTTCTGGCAAGCAATTTGCGGTGACAGGCTGCTTGATTCATCGGGGCCTCGATTCGACCCAAACCAGCAACCTGCCGCGCAGTCGCAGGCAATTAGTTGCCCAGCCAGCACGGTTCGGCGATGATTCAAGTCAGTCGCAAAAACTCGCGCCGAGGTCGGGAAGCTCTTGCCCGATGGCGCTTATGAGTCAAGCATTCCAGCCTGAAGTTGCTGCCCCCGTCCGGGACGAAAACCTGACCGACTCGGGCAACAAGGCGCTCGACGCCACACGAACAGATTGAAGAAAGAAAGGACTGGCATGAAGCTGACGCCGACCACCGCGCTGGGCACGGTGGAACAATGTTGCCGCCGGCTGGGCGAACAGTTGCCCCGGAATCGCCAGCCGCTGGAGCAGGCGACGCTGGTCGCGCAAGTGCTGCACGAATTTGGGCCACCCGCGCCGCTGACGGCGTGCCAGGTGTCCGATGGCAAGAGTCACATTCATGTCCTGGATCGCGACGGGCAGCCTCGGGCTGCTTGGGCCACGACGCTAGCCGCGGAGTTTCAGCAGCCAGCACTGCCGGAATCGCTGCCGCTCCCGGATGAAGTCCATCTGCCCGGCCACCGGCTCATCGTGGAGCGCAGGCGCTGGTCCGACCAAGCCAGCGTCATCGTGGCCGTGGCGCTGGACCCGGACCATGCCGCCGACGAACCAACTCTGCTGCGCAAGTTGCTCTCGATCTGCGCGGAACAGGCCTTGCCCTACGTCGCCTTGCATGCGGCGGAACGCGCGCTGGCCGGTTGTCGGGCGGAGCTGGCGGGCGAACAATCCACCGCGGACCTGGGTTCGCTGGCACAACCGTTGGCGCACGAGTTCAACAACTTCCTCAACAACCTGGTGTTGCACCTGGCGGTGCTGGAACACCAGCTGGGCGAAAGCTTCCGTCCCAAGCTGGTCCAGGTCCGCCAGCTGGGAGGAGAAGCCGCCCAGCTGGTCAAACGCTATCAGCAGTACCGCCAGCGCCACGCGCCGCCCGCCCGCCCGGTGGACCTCAATGCACTCCTGCGCGACGCAGTGCAAACCGTGATGCAGCCGGACGCTCGTCGGCCGGTCGCGCCCATCCCCCAGGTGACGCTGGAACTGGCGTCCGATCTTCCCGGACTCCTGGGGTCCGCTGGGGACATCCGGCGCTGCTGCGCCTTCTTGATTGCAAATGCCGTGCGCGCCACCGAATCGGGAAGAGTGCGGGTGCGAACCGAACTGGCCGACCAGCGGCTGCTGCTGCACGTCGAGGACGAAGGGCCCAGCGCGGCGGCGGACGAACTCCATCAGCTGTTCGAGCTGGGCAAGACCGCCCGCTCCGGTACGGAATCGCTGGAGCTGGCCGCCTGTCAATCGATTGTGCGCCGGTTGGGCGGCCGGCTCCGCGCCGTCAATCGGCCGGAGCGAGGCGTGGCCATCACGGCTGAGTTTTCCGCAACTGCCGAGTGAAGCTCGTTTCCGCACCCAACTGACTGCAAGCATTGATTCTTTTCTCCGTGGTTCGCGACGCTGCGGACAAGCGTTGACCCACCACGCTTCTCCGCAGCGTCGCGAACC
>JAGVLI010000250.1 GCA_020054355.1 Planctomycetales bacterium
GATGTCCGCACCGCCGACTATCTCGCGGACAAGTTGGCGCAGCTCGAAGCGGGCGAGACCTTGCCGGCCACGCTGGCCGAGACCGACCTGCGCTTCCACCTGTATCACGGCCAGGACCGTCTCGACCTGCTGCTGCGCGACTATCAAGGCGAGCACGTCGAAGTCGGCCGGGAGACCACCATCCGCGATTTTCTCCGCGATTGCGACGCCGTCTGGCTCTGCCTCGACTTGGCCACGCTGCCCGATGCGGATCACCGGCTGCGCCGGCAGCAGGAAATCGAGCAGCTGATCGAGGACTATCTGGCCTGCGAACCTCGGCCGACCACGGAACGGCCCATTGCCCTCTTGCTGACCAAGGCCGATCTGCTGAAGGAGCAGCCGGAAGACCTGGATCGCATTGCCGACGACCACTTCGGCATGACGCGCCATGCTCTGGCGGCACACTGCCCCGAAAATGGTCTGTTCGCGGTCAGCGCCCTGCATAGTGGCCAGTGGCCGGTGGCCAGTGGCCAGAAGACGGAAATTAGTTTGCCGTGCTCCGTCAGCGATGAAGTACCTGGCGACAGCGCGTCGAATGGCTCGGGCGGAGCAGCCGGCCCATCCTGTTCTCCGACCATCGAGCATTCACCGCTGGCGGCTCCGCTGGTCTGGCTGATGGACTCGCTGCAACGGCTCGATCGTTCGCGGCTGGAACGTCTCTGGTCGCTGGCGGCACGAGATGTCGCCTTGCTGGAGCGCTGCGTCCGCTGCTTCGTGCAGCGCTACCCGGACGCACCCGCTGCCGCCGACTTCCGGCAGCGGCTGCGCGTGCTAAAGCAGCAACGCCGCCGCCGTCGCTGGTACGCCGGCTTGACGAGCGCCGCTTGCCTGCTCGCCGGTCTCTGGACCTACGACGCCCTGGGCCAGCAGGCAGCACAGCGATTCGCCGCGGTCCATGCCAGCGACCCGGCGCTGGCCCTCGAATACTGGGAAGGCTACCGCACCTGGCACCCGACTCGCCAGCTGACGGGCACCAGCAACATCGAGCAGGAACAGGAGTTGCTTGCCGATCTGAACCGCCAGTTGCGCCACCAGCAGCGCGACCAGCGGCTGGCGGAATTGCGGCGACAGGCCACCGACCCCGACGCCGACCCGGAAGCCAGCTGGAAGCAGTTTCAGGAGTTCCGCGTTCTGCATCCCGAAGCCAACGTCGAGGGCGACCTGGAGCAACTGCGCACAGCCATCAAGGCCCGGCGCGACGAGCAGTTCAATCAGCGGGCGTATCAGGCGCTCGACGAGCTGCGCCGCGCCGCGGAGCGCTCCGACGATCTGGCCGCGCTCATCCAGCGTGCCGACGGCTTCCTCGCGGAATTCGCCGAAAGCAAGTTCGCGGATGAGGCCCGCCAGCACCGCGCCGCGTTCGCGCGCCGATTGGACGAGCGCGACATCCAGGTCGCGCGCGATTATTCCGCGAAGCAACCGCTGAACTTCCAGACGCGCCGCGAACACTACCAGCGCTACCTGGAGAAGCACCCGATCGGAGGAGCATTCAGCCAGGAGGCGGAAACCGCCATCCGGACGATCGTCAGCGATTGGGATAAGCACGACTTCCGGGCGCTGCGCGACCACTATCGCAAAGACCCCGGCGACGTCAGCGGCTGGTCGGCGCACGGCCGTCGCTACCTGAGCGTCCATCCGCAAGGCAAGTTCAAGACGGCGACGGCCGAGCTGCTCCGCTGGGGCGAGCGTGTCAGCGTTGCCGGTGAGTACAAGGTCGTCCTGAAGAACGGCGAGTTCGAGAAGAGCGCCGGCCGCTGGTTCACCCGTGGACCGAAGCTCTCGGTCGAGTTGGAGGTCAATGGCATCCGCTACGGGCCGAGCACCATCGTCTACAACACTTATCAGCCGGAATGGGAGTTCGAGTTCCCGCGCCGGGTCCGCTGGAAGCTGGGCGATCCCATCATCATCCGGGTAGTCGAGCACAGCTGGAGCGAGAAGGTCATCCTGGAACTGAACCATTCCGAAAAGGACCAGCTGTCGATGTGGATGCTCAGCGGCGACGTGATCGCGGGCGGCACCCGGTTAACGTTCAGCAGCGATTTCTCGATGCCGACCTTGCCGAAAATCGAGTAACTGGCGTTCGGATGTCAAAGTAGGCGCCGCGAGCCGAGCGGCACCGGGACTTTGCGAAACCGTGCGGCCGCCGATGGGACAGGTCCGGCTCGGCTCGCCGGACCTGCATCACGTCCGCACGCCGGTCTTGATCGCCAGGTAACGATTGACCGCATCCACCGTCAGCCGTTCCGGCACGGTGTCCAGCACCATCACTCCTTGCCGCTCCAAACTGCGCAGCATCTCCGACCGACCGTGCAGCAGATCGCGGGCCACCAGCACGTCGTACAACTCGTTTGCGGTTTCCGGCGTGCGCGCGGCCAGGTCTTGCAACGGCACATCGGCGACGGCCAGCGTCAACGGCAGATGGAACTGCCGTAATAGCCGCACCGAATCGCGGAATTCCGAGGATACCACCGAATCGAGCAGGTCGGTGAAGACCATCGTCAGGGCGCGCTTGGGATGCTCGCCGACCAGGTACTCGAACGCTTCCCGATAGTTCACGTAGCACAGCTCTGGCTTGACGCTGTACAGCGCTTGCAGGAAGTGCGCGTGCTGGGCGCGGCCCTTGGCCGGCGGCAGGTAGCGATGGACCTTGTGCGAGAAGATCAGCAGGCCGAGGTTGTCCTGAAACGCCTGGCTGACGTGGCTGAGCATCAGCACCGCATTGATGGCGTGGTCGAGCTTGCTCAGCATGCCGACGCGGGCCGCCATCATCCGGCCGACGTCGAGACAGAAGATAATGTCCTGGCTGTGCTCGCTTTCGTAAATCGCGGTGATCGGCTTGCCGCGCCGCGCCGTGGCTTTCCAGTTGACCGCCTTGTAATCGTCGTCGGGCGTGTACTCGCGGAAATGGCTGAACTCCCGGCCGCCGCCCAGCAAGCGCCGGCTGCGATAGCCGCCGGTGCGCGTCAGCGTGGACCGTAAGAGCGCCTCGTAGCGGCGGATTTCCAGCATGTTGGGATAGACCGGCGCGGTCTCCCCGGCGGGAATGCTCCGGTCGATCCAGGCCAGGCCGAGCGGGCCGCGAATCCGCAAATGAATGTCGCCGAAGGTGAAGTCGCCGCGTTCGGTCGGCAGCAGGCGATAGGTGAGGCGCAGGGTACCGAAGCCGGACAAGCTGCATTCCAGCATGCCGGGTTCGGCGCGAAACTGCGGCGGCGGTTGATCGCGGACGATGAGCCGCACTGCCCGCCGCCCCAGGTTCTCGAACAGC
>JAGVLI010000189.1 GCA_020054355.1 Planctomycetales bacterium
GCCGTTCGCCATGAACAACGAGGGGCCGGCCGACCGCTCCATTCGCGGCGACAAGACCTCGCCGGCCGTGGGCAAGTTCACGCACCCGTCCGGCGCGCCGGACAACCACCTGCTGACCTGCTACTCGCCCGGCCCGGCCAACCATCAGTACAGCTATCCGCCGGAAATCGACGGCGGGCTGTATCTCATCAAGTCGGGCAAGCCGATCGACGAGCCGGCGCAGATGCTACTCATCAAGAACAATCCGGACTTCAACGAGCAATGGCCGCGCGCCGTGGTGTCGTACAAGCGCATCTACGGCATCGACGAACCGCGCCGCTTGCCGGCTTTGCAGAACGACGGCAAGCAATCGCCGCATCTGCCCGAGGGCACACCGTTCGGTCTGATCGGCACTTCGAGCTTCTACAAACGCGAATCGTACCCGAACGGCGTGGTGCCGCCGGGCAGCGTGACCGCCACCTGGAATGGCAAGTACGAGCGCGACGGCTATCGCGGCCTCGATCCGTTCAACACCTCCGAGAACGGGCCGACGCTGAACTGGTTCAACCAGGGCGCGGATGCCGGCCTGTACGGCAACGACGAGATTCACGCCGTGCGCATCCTGGCGATGGAGCCGACCACCGACCGCAATCGCGGCAACTATCCGCGCGACGGCAAGCTGTTCCGCAGCTTCGCCATGGAAAGGCTGCGCGTCCTCGGCGAGATTCCGCTGAGAAAGTTTAGCCGCGACCCGAAGGGGAGCGAGTCCACGCAGCCCATCGACCCGGACGGCAATCCGGATACCAGCTTCCTCGCGCGCATCCCGGCCGACGTGGCGTTCACCTTCCAGACGCTGGACAAGGACGGCATGGTGCTGAACATGGCGCAGACCTGGCACCAGCTGCGGCCCGGCGAGATCCGCCACGACTGCGGCGGCTGCCATGCCCACAGCCAGAAGCCGACCGAGTTCAAGCTGACCGCCGCCGCCCAGAAGGATTATTCCATTTTCGACCTGACGCAGAAGACGCCGCTGCTCACCGCCAAGAGCGCCGATCAGTCCGGCAAGAAGTGGGATGCCAAGGACGAAACCGGGCTGCGCTATGTCGAGGGTGTGCAGAACGTGGAGTTCTTCCGCGACGTCAAGCCGATCCTGGACCGCAGTTGCATCGCTTGCCATACGAAGTCGTCGGAGCAGCCGGCGGGCAACCTGGTCCTGGACGACGACGGCCCGCATGCCGTCTCGCAATCTCGGCCGCTGTCGGGCACCTACTTCCGCCTGGCGCTGGACGAAAAGGCGAAGTATGGCCACAAGCCGATCATCCCCAACCTCGAATGGCGCAATCAGCAGGCGACCCGCTACATCCGCATGTTCCAGTCGCGGCGCAGCCTGCTGACCTGGAAGGTTTACGGCAAGCGCACCGACGGCTGGACCAACGACGACTTCCCCACGGAAACCGTGCCCGGCGATGTGAACACCTTGCAGCACCGCGGCCAGCCGGTGCCGAACACGCACCAGAACCGCAACGCCGCCGACCTGGACTACAACGGCGTGCAGATGCCGCCGCCCGAAGCGGTGGCGGGCACCTACGTCGGGCCGAAGGGCGAGAAAATCAAGGTGCCCGCGCTGACCGACGAGGAGAAGCGCACCATCGTCCGCTGGATCGACCTCGGCTGCCCGATCGACCTCGACTACGACGCCGCCAAGCCGCTGGTGCGAGGCCAGGGCTGGATGGTGGACGACAATCGGCCGACGCTGGCGGTGCCCTATCCGCAAGCGGGCGTCAACGGCCCGCTGACCAAGCTGGTCGTCGGCATGCACGACTACTACACCGGCTTGGCTCCGGAGAGCTTCACCGTCACGGCAGACTTCGCCATCGACGGCACCCCCGCTGGCGAGAATTTAGCCAAGAAGTTCAAGGCCAAGGGCGACGGCCTCTGGGAACTGATCCTCAATGAGCCGCTGGCCGGCTTGGCACGCGGAAAATTGACTGTCTCCGTCAGGGACAAGGAAGGCAACCTCACCAAGGTCGAACGGTTATTCTCGGTCGTCGGCACTGCCAAATGACGGCCGTTCATGCAGTCCCACCCCACCCCGTCGAGTCGGTACCCTGGCAGGCACGGCTCGGCGGGGTTTTCGTTCACCCGCTTTCCCGCCGATGCGCGACGCCGCGGAGAAGCGTTACCGCCTGGCAACGTCGATTGCCAACGGTTACGATGAAGGCCAGGAGGTGGACCATGCAACCCGCAGCCATCATCAATCGCGGACGCGGCCCGGAGATCGCGGGCACGCGGATTACCGTTTACACGATCATGGACTATCTGAAGATGGGCTGGCATCATACTCGGATCGCCAGCTTCTTGCGGATTTCGTCCGACCAGGTGCTGGTGGCAACCCAGTACATCCAGGAACACCAGGAAGAAATGACAGCCGCTTACCAGCGTATCCTGGAACGCTCGGCGAACGCCAAGAACTCGCCCGAGGTGGAAGCCATTCGGGTCAAGGGGCACGCGAAATTGCTAGCTTTGCAGGAAGAAATTCGACAGGCCAAGTTGCGGGAGCAAGGCCATGCTCGGAATGGCTCCGGATCATGATGTCGAAGGACACTTCGACGTTTTGCTTGGGCACCTCAATGCCGAACATTGGCAAGATTTGTGGCAGCGGCTTGACATCAAGGTTCAATCGTTCGAGTCCCTCGGCTTGTCGGCGGCGGCTGCGGATCGGCTTGTCTGGCAGGTATGCCAGTCCCAGCAGGTGATGCTAGTCACGGCCAACCGCAACGACGACGGGCCGGACTCGCTAGCGGCAACGATTCGAGAATGTAACACGACGCAATGTTTGCCTGTATTCACTCTGGCCAACAAGGATCGCATTCTCGAGAGCAGCGCGTACGCCGCTGAAGTCGTGGAACGCCTGCTCGATTACATAATGTATATCGATGACTTGCGCGGCACTGGCCGAGTCTGGCTTCCTTGAACAAAGTTCCGCATGGAACTCGCCAGCCAGCTACGATGACCGCCAGGAGGTGGAACATGCAACCCGCAGCCATCATCAATCGCGGCCGCGGCCCGGAAATCGCGGGCACGCGGATTACCGTCTACCGGGTCATGGATTTTTTGAGCATGGGCTGGCACCGCGACCTGATCGCGGTGACGCTGCGTCTTTCGTCGAGGCAGGTGCAGGCCGCCATCGATTACATCGAGGCAAACAAGGCCGCAGTGACAGCTGGCTATGAGCGCATCCTGAATCGCTCCACCGAGAACTCACCTGAAATCGAGGCGAAGAGGAGAAAGAGCCGTGCCAAGCTCAAAGCATTCATGAACCAGGTGAGACGCCGAAAGGTCAAGGAGACCGCCCGTGGCCGGAATCCTCGTGGATAATGACATCGGGGGCGAGTTCGACGTCCTCATGCACTATTTGACATCGCCGGCTTGGAGCGAAGCATGGAACGATCTGGCCCTCACGGTGTTCAGCCTGAATGACTTCGGCCTCCAGCCAAGTGCGCCGGATCGCCTTGTTTGGCAAGCCTGTCAGCAAGCCCAGGCGATTCTGATCACGGCCAACCGCAACGACGACGGCCCGGATTCCCTCGAAGCCACAATCCGCGACCTCGGTCGTGCGGATAGCTTGCCTGTGTTGACACTGGCGGACCCACAGCGAGTGATGCGCGACAAACCGTATGCCAAACGGGTAGCCGAGCAGCTGCTCGAGTACCTGTTCGATATGGAAAACTATCGCGGTACGGGCCGGCTGTACTTGCCCTGACTACCGCGAAGTTCCGATCGGTGCCGGCTCGCGACGCCGCGGAGCAGCGTTGCCGCCTGGCAGCGTCGATTGGCAACGGTTACGATGAAGGCCAGGAGGTGGAACATGCAACCCGCAGCCATCATCAATCGCGGACGCGGCCCGGAAATCGAGGGCACGCGGATCACCGTGTACACGATCATGGACTACCTGGAGATGGGCTGGCACCATACGCAAATTGCCGCCGATCTGGACATTTCATCGGCGCAGGTGCAGGCTGCCGTCGATTACATCGAAGGGCACCGTGAAGAAGTAGCCGCGGCATACGAGCGCATCCTGGAACAGTCGGCCAACGCGAAGAATCCGCCGTGGGTCGAGGAGGCGCGAGAGCGCGGTCGTCAGAAACGGCTCGCGCTTCAAGAAGAAATACTCCAAGCCAAATTGCACGGTCTATGCGATGTTCCCGTGATCGTTGACAGGACGAAGCGATGAAGCCGTACCAGTCGCTTCTCGCGCAAATCGCTGAAATGGGAGCGACCTACGGAGTGGCCCTCCAACCGGCAGGCACACTTCCGAAGATCGGTGCTTTCCGAAATGAAGCAAGCGCACGCCTCTCGTGCTCTATTCCCGAAGACTATTGCGAGTTCCTGGCGATTGCCGATGGCCTCGACTGGAACGGTCTGGTGATCTACGCGAGCGAACGAACACGGATCGTCGGTTGCAGCGACAGGTTTATTGAGGGTTTTATCCAGGCTAACCTGGACTACCGGGAATCAGGCGTATTGGACCAGTACCTGCTGTTTGCCGAAGATGGAACCGTGTTCTACGCATTGAACCTTTCGGAACAGAGTTATCGCGTGATCCTGATGGTCGGATTAACGGTTCTCGATACGTTTTCGACATTTGATGAGTTGATTACCACTGCCTTGCAAGAACACCTCTAATGTTGTTTCCAGGCACTGTCGGCCCGTGGGTTACGATTCCAATCGTGACAATCAATAAAGATAGTCACGATTGGAATCGTAACCCACGGACCAGAGGACACTTGGCTCAGCGCTAATGCGTCGGACCCACCTACCTTGACACCGGAGGTTCTCCCCATGCTTCCGCACCCCAGCCGTTCCCTGGTTCCCCTGGCTGCTTTCCTTGGCATCCTCGCCGGCTTCGCCACCGCCGCCGAAGCCGACGAGGATGCGCTGAAGAAAGCCGTCACCTTCTACGCTTCCTTCGATGAGGCCGTGAAGGCGGACTTCGGCGGCGGCGACGTGACGCTGTTCACCGGCGTGCGGCCCGAGCCGGGCAAGCCGAAGCCGCCGCCCATCAAGGGCTTCGAGGGCAAGGCGTTTGGCGTCTCCAAGAAGGGCATCGCCGGCGGCTGCCTGGAAGCCACGGATCATTTGCCGAATAACGGCCGGCTCTTCTTCCCCGCCAAGGGCAATCTCGCCTACAAGAAGGGCGGCTGGGGCGGGGCGATGTCGATGTGGATCAACTTCGATCCCGACACCATGCTCAAGGGCAAGTTCTGCGATCCGGTGCAGATCACGCAGAAGGGGGCCAACAACGGCGGCCTGTGGTTCGACTTCAACGACGCCAAGCCGCGCGACATGCGGCACGGGGCTTTCCCCGCAGTGAAAGAAGGCGAGAAACCGCTTGCCGAGAGCGATCCCAAGGCGCCGATGGTGCGCGTGCCCAAGGTCGGCTTCAAGTCCGGCGACTGGCACCACATCGTGCTGAGCTGGAAAAACTTCGATACGGGCAAGCCGGATGCCGTCTCGCAGTTCTGGGTCGATGGCAAGCTGATTGGCGAAGTCAAGGACCGGGCCATCGCGATGGACTGGGACATCGACCAGGTGGGCATCTTCACTGCCATCAGCTACATCGGCCTGCTCGACGAGTTCGCGCTCTTCAACCGGCCGCTGACGGCGGAAGAGATTGCGGTGCTGCATCAGAAGCCGGGGACGTTGCAGCCCTTGAAGAAGGCGGATGCCGGCGGAAAGAAGGAAGCCGAGATCGCGAAGCTGCTGGAGCAAGCGCCGACCGGCAACCCGCCGCCAGCGCCGAAGTTTCCGTGCTACTCGCAGGCGGCGCGGCAATATCAGGAAGACTACGCGAAGTGGCGCGGCGTGCCGGTGGAATTCACCAATTCGCTGGGCATGACCTTCGTGCTGATCCCGCCGGGCACGTTCCTGATGGGCACGCCCGACAGCGAAGCGGGCCGCTCGAAGGAGTACGACGAAACGCAGCATGCGGTGACGCTGACGCAGCCGTTTTACCTGGCCAAGCACGAGACGACCGTGGCGCAGTTTCGCAAGTTCGTCGAGGCCACGAAGTACGAAACGGACGTGGAAAAGAAGGGCGGCGGCAACGCCCACGACGAGAAAGCGGTCTGGCAACATCGTCCGGGAACGCAGTGGCGCAAGCCGGGTTTCGCCGGGCCGTTCGAGCTGAAGGACGAGCATCCCATCGTGCATGTCAGCTGGACCGACAGCAAGAACTTTTGCAAATGGCTGAGCGAGTCGTTTAGCCGCGAGCCAAAGGCGAGCGCTCCGGCCTACGACCTGCCCACCGAAGCCCAGTGGGAATACGCCTGCCGGGCCGGCAATGCCAAGCGCTACACCTGGGGCAACGACGAGGACGACACCGGCAAGGTCATCAACTGCGGCGACCAGACGCTGAAAAAGGTACAAGCCGAATGGCCGCGCACCGTGATGCCGATGGACGACGGCCATGCGTTTCTCGCGCCGGTCGGCAGCTACCGGACCAACGCCTTCGGCCTGCACGACATGCTCGGCAACGTCTGGGAATTCTGCGCCGACCGCTACCGGATGTTTACGAAGGAAGCGGTGACGGACCCGGTGGGCACGGACCAGAAACGCGGCTACGCGGTGCGCGGCGGCGGCTGGAGCAACGTGGCGGCGGATGTGCGGAATGGCAGCAGGAATGCCGACCCGCCGCACTTCGGGCACAGCAACCTCGGCTTCCGGGTGGCGCTGGTGTTGCCAGCCGGCAAGCGCTAATTGCATTCGGTGAGACTCGCTTTGCTCTGCTGGCATGCGAGTCTCACCTGGTTTACAATGGCGAGCAGGTACAAGATCATCCGTCCGTCGGAAGTCTCTCGATGTCCAACAAAGAAGCGGTGCTGGAAGCCATGCGCAAGATGCCCGAGGATGTCAGCCTCGAAGAAATCAGCGAGGAGATTGCGATCCTGGCGGCCATCCAGCGCGGCGAGGAAGCCGCGGCTGCGGGGCGTGTGGTTCCGCATGAAGAAGTGAAACAACGGTTGGCGTCATGGATTACGAAGTAATCTGGACGGAGCCGGCGGTCGCGGACCTGCAAGCCATCACCGCCTACATTGCCCGTCGCAGCCCCACAGCGGCAGAGCGGGTCGGGACCGCCATCTTGCGCCACGTCGAAATCTTGAACACCTTTCCCTATATTGGGCCGGTCTATCCGCGCAGCCGCAGCGGCGCAATTCGTGAAATCCTCTGCAAAAAACACCGCATCTTCTACCGGGTCAATGAATCAGCCAAGCAGGTACTCATCCTGACCGTCTGGCACGGCTCGCGTGACGAACCATCGAGCCTGGTCGAATGACGGAAGGCGTGAGCCGCAAAACGCTTCTCCGAAGCGTCGCGAACCGAAATGTGATCGGGGTTCGCCGCTCACGCATGCAGCAGCATCTTCAGCGGATTCTCCAGCAAATCGGCGAGCCGTCGGCAGAACCTGGCGCCGTCCGCGCCGTCGATGACGCGATGGTCGTACGAGAGCGACAACGTCAGCATCAGGCGCGGCGTCACCTGGCCGTCCTTGATGACCGGCTGCAAGCGGGCGCGCGACAGGCCGAGGATCGCTACTTCCGGCCAGTTGACGATGGGCGTGAACGAGGTGCCGCCCAGGCCGCCGAGGTTGGAAATCGTGAAGCAGCCGCCGCGCATGTCGTCCACCGCGATCTTCTTGTCGCGGGCGCGCTGGGCGATCTCGGTCAGCTCCGTCGCTAAGCCGTAAACGGTTTTCTGGTCCACGTTGCGGATGACGGGCACCAGCAGGCCGCGGTCGGTATCGACGGCGATGCCGATGTGGACGTAGTGCTTGAAGATCAGCTGGCCCTTCGCCAGGTCGATGCTGCTGTTGAACTGCGGAAACTCTTGCAGGGCGATGGCGGCGGCTTTCAGGGCGAAGCCGGTAATGGTCAGCCTTGGCCCGCTGCCTTCCTGGGACTTGCGAAACGCTTCCAGGTCGGTGACGTCGGCCAGGTCGTGCTGGGTGACGTGCGGGATCAGGTTCCAGGCCCGGCTCAAATGCTCGGCCGTCTTGCGCCGCACCTGTTCCAGCGGCTTCTTTTCCACGCTGCCCCAACGCTCGAAGTCGGGCAACGGCGGCGCGGCGAGCGAACCGCTACTCGGCGCTGCCAGGCCGGTGGCGAGCTGGCGGAC
>JAGVLI010000543.1 GCA_020054355.1 Planctomycetales bacterium
AGATCGCCCAGGCCGAACAGGTCGCCGAAGACGTCGAAGATCGATTGGACGTCGTTGAAGTGGGGGACGTTCATCCCCTCCAGGCCGGCATGGCCGTAGCGGTCGTAGCGCGGACGTTTTTCCGGATCGCCCAGGACGCCGTAAGCCTCGGCCGCTTCCTTGAACTTCTCTTCCGCTTCCTTGTCCCCGCCATTGCGGTCGGGGTGATATTCCATCGCCAGCTTGCGGTAGGCTTTCTTGATGTCCTCGTCGGAGGCTTCCTTGCTGACCCCGAGTACTTCGTAATAGTCCTTCTTGGTGCTGGCCATTCTCCGCTGCTCCGTGAACGATGTTTAGCCGTCGGAGTTTAGCCGCGAGCCGCAGGCGAGCGCTGGGACGGAGCGCTCCCCTTCGGGTCGCGGCTAAACGGGACGCACGGCTAAACGTTGGTCGGCGCCGGCTCAGACGACCGCGCCCTGAATCTTGGGCCGGTCGCTGTCGTCGTCGATCCGGGTGATCATCACCTCGGTGGTGAGCATCAGGCCGGCGATGCTGGCGGCGTTCTCCAGGGCGGAGCGCGTCACCTTGGTCGGATCGACGATGCCCGCCTTGAACATGTCGACGTAATCCCGCGTATTGGCATCATAGCCGATATTCGGGTTCTTTTCGCTGCGGGTTTTGACCTCGTCGGCCACCACCGCGCCGTCGACGCCGGTATTCTCGGCGATGGTCCGCACCGGCTTCTCCAGGGCGCGGGCCACGATCTCGGCGCCGAGCTTCTCGTCGCCCTTGAGCTTGTCGGCGACCGCTTCGACGGGCTTGATGCAGCGCAGGAGCGCTGTGCCACCGCCGGGGACGATGCCCTCGGCCACTGCGGCGCGGGTCGCATGCAGGGCGTCTTCCACCCGGCCCTTCTTCTGTTTCATGTCGGCTTCGGTCAACGCGCCGACGCGGATGATCGCCACGCCGCCGGTCAGCTTGGCCAGCCGTTCGCTGAACTTTTCCTTGTCGTAGTCGCTTTCGGTCTGGTCGCGCTGGGCGTGAATCTGCGCGATGCGCTTCTTGATGTCCGCTTCCTTGCCCGCGCCGCCGATGAGGGTGCAGCTTTCCTTCTCGACGCGCACCTTCTTGGCCCGGCCCAGCTGGTTGAGTTCGAGGTTCTCCAGCTTCAGGCCCAGGTCCTCGCTGATGAACTGGCCGGCCGTCAGCACGGCGATGTCGCCCATCATGGCCTTGCGGCGGTCGCCGAAGCCCGGCGCCTTGACGGCGCAGACCGGCAGCGTGCCGCGCAGCTTGTTGACCACCAGCATGGCCAGCGCTTCGCTCTCCACGTCCTCGGCGATGATCAGGAACGGCTTGCCCGACTGGCTGATCTTTTCCAGCAAGGGCAGCATCTCGCGGATGTTCGACAGCTTCTTCTCGAAGATCAGGATGTACGGGTCGTCCAGCTCGCAGACCATGTCCTGCGGGTTGGAGACGAAGTACGGCGAGATGTAGCCCTTGTCGAACTGCATGCCTTCGGCGAATTCCAGCGTCGTCTCGGAGGTCTTGCCTTCCTCGACGGTGATGACGCCGTCCTTGCCGACCTTCTCGAAGGCGTCGGCCATCAGCTTGCCGATCGTGGGATCGTTGTTGGCGCTGATGCTGGCGACCTGGGCCATTTCTTCCTTCTTGCGCAGCGACTGCGAGAACTCGCCGAGCGTCTTGACGGCGGCTTCGACGGCCTTGTCGATGCCGCGCTTGACGGCCATCGGGTTGGCGCCGGCGGTGATGTTGCGCAGCCCTTCCTGGTAGATCGACAGCGCCATGATCGTCGCCGTCGTGGTGCCGTCGCCGGCCACGTCGCTGGTCTTCTGGGCGACGGCGTTGACCAGCTTGGCGCCCATGTTCTCGAAGGAGTCGGGCAGGTCGATTTCCTTCGACACGGTCACGCCGTCCTTGGTGACGGTCGGCGCGCTGAAGTGTTTTTCGATGATCACGTTGCGGCCGGTCGGCCCCAGCGTGATGCCCACCGCGTGGGACAGCTTTTCCGCGCCCGCGAAGAGCTTCTTGCGGGCGTCGTCGGAATACATCAGTTGCTTGGCCATATTCGCGTATTCTCCATTGAGTTAGTCAAGTGCGTGAATCAACGAACTTTCTTCGACGCCTGCGGCTGGTGCCCCAGGGGTCTCCGCCCTGTCGCCTTCGGCCGGCGCGTGCCGCACTCGCGTCCCGCTTGCACCAGCAGCCGCAGAGCGTCGTTGACGGAAGCCGAATCGGGAAATAACTCGGCAAGGTCCGGTTCCAGCACGACCACATTGGTTCCGTCCCCAAAGCGCTCGGCGTGTTTCCCCCGAACCGCGTTGCTGAAGTCGTATTCCGCCAGCAGGTCGGGATCAGTCTTTGCCTTCCTCATACTTCCTCCTCTCGCCGCGAGTTGCTTTACGGGCACTGATGATGCGAATCCTGTCGCCTCGCTCCGTGAACACCGCCACCAACAGGTGGTGGTTGCTGGATTCGCCGAGCGACACGAACCGATCCTCCTCTTCGGAGTGTAACGGATCGGGAATCGTCAGCTCCAGCGGATCGCTGAAGATGGTGCTCGCTTCTTCAAAGGAGACGCCGTGCTTGGCGAGGTTGCGCTTGGCCTTGTCCTCGTCCCACTCGAAAAGCAAGCTCATGGGCGACTCCAGCCAGTTCTCTCACGATCCTCTGGCGGATCACCGGCAGACTAGCTGCCGGTGGCGACTCCGAGGCTCAAAACCGCACCGGTCCTTCCCCTTTATTGACAACAGGTCACTTCCCCCGCGCAGCCAGCCAGCGGTTCAATGACTTCTTGCTTTCACCGCTGGCACGGCCCGCCAACAAGCCCTCGACGCCAATGTGTTCGTCCAAGTCGGGCCATTCGATCGCGTAGCCGTTGCCGAGCAATTGCCAGTTCCGGCGTTCGGCACGAGAGCCGTGCCGAAGCCGGGGATACCAGCCCAGAGGAACACTGAGACTCCGGCCATCCGCCAAGTCCACTAACAGTTTCTCGCCTTTGACCGTTACATTGGCCGCTACCGGTTCTCGTTCAAGCACCAAAGTAGTCACGCCAGGCCTCCAGCAACTGTTGTTGATGCTCGCGGACCAACCGCCCGATGCGCCGCAGTTCATGTTTGGGGAAGCCGTGGTTATTGGCAAGCTCAATCGGCTCGAGCCAATACTTCGCAATTTGCCGATCGCGCTTCACGTGAATGTGCGGCGGCTCACCTCCATCGGAACTGAAGAAGATGAAACTGTAAGGTCCATCCTGGAGAACCGTCGGCATGAGGTCCCTATTTCACGACCTTCGCGAGAATATCGCTCTCGCGCATGATCTTGAATTCCCGGTTCTCGACCTGGATGTCGTTGCCGCTGTAACGGCCGTAGAGGACTTCGTCGCCCTTGGCGACGGCGAGGGAAGACCGCTCGCCGCTGTCGCGCAGCTTGCCCGGGCCGACGGCCAACACCCGGCCGCGCTGGGGCTTCTGCTTGGCCGTATCCGGCAGCAGGATGCCGCCCGCGGTCTTCTCTTCCGCTTCCAGCGGTTCCACGACCACCCGGTCATCCAGCGGACGCAGCTTCAAGCTCACTTCTTTCTCTTTCGCCATGATGTTGATTCCTTTGAAAATTGCAGATTGCAAATTGCAGATTGCAAAATGACATGCAGGCCAATTTGCAATCTGCAATTTGAAATTTGAAATCGGTTACATGTCCATTCCCATGCCGCCCATGCCGCCCATGCCGCCCATGCCGCCCATGCCGCCCATGCCGCCCATG
>JAGVLI010001032.1 GCA_020054355.1 Planctomycetales bacterium
CGGCGGCTTCCTCGGGGCCGGCGGCCTCGGCCTCGACCTGCGGCAGATAGATGCTGAACACGGTGCCGCGGCCCGGCTCGCTGGCGACGTAGATATAGCCGCCGCTCTGCTTGACGATGCCGTAGACGCTGGCCAGGCCGATGCCGGTGTCCTGACCGAACGCGCGGGTGGTGAAGAACGGCTCGAAAATCCGGTCCAGGGTGGGCGCGTCCAGGCCGGGACTGGTGTCCGCGACCTGGAGCAGCACATAGACGCCGGGCGGCAGGTGCCGATAATGCTCGTCGAACTCCCGGCGGCTGGTTTCGAGGGTAAGCTTGCCGCCTTGCGGCATGGCGTCGCGGGCATGCAGCGCCAGGCTGACGAGCACCTGTTCCAGCTGGTCGGGGTCGGCGTGGATGCGGCCGAGCCGGGGCATGAGGACCGCGGTCAACTCGATGGCGTTGCCCAGCAGAGGCCGCAACACCTTTTCGGCCTGGGCGACGAGCGCATTGGGGTCGAGGAGCTTGGGGGTCAGAAGTTGCTTGCGGCTGAAGGCGAGCAGCTCCTGGGTCAGGGCGGCGGCGCGGTGGGCGGCTTTCTTGATCTGCCGGACGTGCTCGAAGAAAAGGTCGGTCGGCTGGAGCTGGGCCAGCATCAGGTCGCTGAAGCCGCCGATTATCTGCAGCAGGTTGTTGAAGTCGTGGGCCACGCCGCCCGCCAGCGCGCCGATGGCTTCCAGCTTCTGCGACTGTTGCACCTGCTGCTCCAGCTGCCGTTGCTGCGTGATCTCGTTGACGACGACGCCGATGCCGATGACCTCGCCGCCAATCCGGACGGGATAATAGTTCACCAGCCAGTGCCGAGTCTGGCCCGGCGCGGCACCGGTTTGCCCGCTCAACTCGAAGTTCGTCACCGGCTCGCCACTGGACAACAGGCGGCGGAAGACCGGCTCCAGCTGAGGCCAGAGGTCGGGTACCACCTCCGCGAGGGTGCGGCCCAGGTGCTCGGCGGCGGGCAGGCCATTCATGCTGGCCAGGGCGTCGTTGACGCGGACGTAGCGCAATTCCCGATCGAGAAAGGCGAAGCCGACCGGGGCCGTGCCCAGCAGGGAATTCAGCAGACCCAGGGCCTCGGTACAGCGCTGCTGGGCTTCCGCCAGCTGCTGTTCGGCGTGTTTCCGCGCGGTGACGTCCTCGCTGACGATGAGCAGGCCGCCAATCGCGCCCGTCGTCTCGCGCCACGGATGGATGGACCAGCGCTCCCAGTTCACCGTGCCATCCGCGCGGGGGAAGGCATCTTCGTCGCACTGCGCGACCTCCCCGGCCAGACAGCGCCGGTGAATTTCCTTCCAGCGCTCGGGCAGTTCGGGAAACACCTCGTAGTGGCTGCGGCCAATCACCGGTTGGCCGCCCAGGTTGTAGTCCATGAGCCAGCGGCGGCTGGCCAGCAGGTAGCTCATGTCCCGGTCGAACATGGCGATGGCGGCGGGGGCATGCTCGACGAACAGGCGCAGCTGCTCTTCACTGGCGGACCGGGCGGCCAAGGCGGCCTCGGCGCGCGCCAGCCGTTCCCGCAAACTCCGCACTTCAGCGAGTAGTTGTTCCGGGGTTGAAGCAGGCTGATCCATGAATGATTCCGAAGGATGGCAACGTTGCCTCACTGCGAGATCGGTTATCCTGCACGCGGCCCGAAATGAGACTTTCGAGCCGCGCACGCAGTAAGCGGCAGGCCGCCCCGCTTACTGCGTGCGCGGCTCGGCGAAGGTCTCCATGAAGGTCTCATTCGGGGCCGCGCGACGTATACAACGGTCGAGTTGGCGTGCCGCGCGCCCAAAACGTTTCCTTGCATGGCGGCGCTGCCGCTGCCAGCGTCCGGCATCAACCGTTTCGTGGCAGTTCGCCGGGGTATAAGCAAACGGGGTGCCGGCTTGCAGCGGCCGGTCCAGAAACCACCGGACCGCTTGTGTCCGCTGCGGTTATTGCTGCTGGGCAGGCACCGCGATGGGTTCGGCTTGGTATGAATATGTGCAAACCGCAAGTGTATTGGACGATCTTGCTACACTCCCGCCGCGTGCTGTTCAGCTGTCGGAGCGTAGATTTCTCGTCTCGTCGAACCGCCGGCGAATCTCCTCCAGGCGCTGCCGGTTGACGCCCAGGTCGGATCGGCCCGCCCGCGACGCGGATCGGACCTGGATGGTCCGCGTGCCGGGTTCAATCGAGAATTCCGCATCATCGACGAAGCGAAATAGCCGGCTGGTGAACTCGACATGGAGATAGCGTTCGTCGGCGGTGACGAGCCGTGCCCCCGACATCGCCGCGACGACGGACTGGAGCCGTGCCAGTGCCTCGGCTGACGATCCCTCGAACCGGAACGGCTCGATCCGGTGTTCCAGGTCGCTGGCCTGGCTGCAGACGCAGTTGGGCGACGCGGGGCAGTCGGCCAGCCGGCCGTTGACGACGCCCAGTCGCTCGGGCTTGCGCGAGAAGAAACTCAGGCAGGCCAGCCCGAATATCGGCAAGCCGACCGCCAGCAGCAGACCGATGAGCAGATTGCGCGAGCGCCGAGACATGCGTGGCCTGCCCCTTCGTGGCTGTCACTTCGGCTGTAGTTTCATGCAGGTGCTGGCCGCCTTGGCCACCAGCCGGCCTTCCGCGTCCTTGACCGCGCACTCGACATAGCCGAGCGTGCTGCCCTCCTTCACGACCTGGGCCTCGGCCGTCAGCATCGTCCGGCGGACGGCGCGCAGGAAGCTGATCTTCAATTCGACGGTGGTGAAACTCTCGCCTTCCGCCAGCGTGGCGGCATAGGCCAGGCCCATGGCCGCGTCGGCGAGATCGCAGTAGACTCCGCCGTGGAGCGTGCCCAGCGGATTGTGGTGCCGTTCGTCCACCGCCATCGCGCAAACGGCCCGGCCTGGTTCGATGGCCGTCAGCGCGAAGCCGAGCAGCCGGCCGATCGGCGGCGGCGGCTCTTCGCCCCGCTCCATTTTCTGGCACCGTTCGAGCAACGTCGGCATGGCAGCCTCCGTATCTTGCAGGTCCGCTGTGCGAACCATCAACCAGTAGCATTCCGGCAGTTCAACGATCCGCACAGCGGACCCTACGGAAGCACCCGGCGCCAGGCCACGACGCGCAACCGGCGATAATCGGCGAACCAGGCGCCATCCCGCCACAGCAGGGGCCGTAGTGCCGCTTCCACCCCAAGGAAGAACTCTTCCCGCCGATCCAAGGGCACACGCTCCAAGAAGCGCCCGCCGAACATCTCGATCCAGCGCCGCAAGCCGTCCGCGCCTTCCAGGGACGTCGGGCGGTCGAACAACGTGGCGAACGTGACTTCTAGTCCGGCCCGTTCGAGAAGCCCGGTGTATTCGCCAACGCTCGGATAATACCAGGGCGACACGTTGTCCTCGACGCCCAGTGCCCGCAGCCCAGCCAGCAACGCGGCCAGAATGTTCTGGACGTTTCGTTTGCCGCCGAACTCGACGACGAACCGGCCGCCCGGCCGCAACGCACGGACGACGCCCCGGACGACCGACTCCGCCTCGACGATCCAGTGCAGCACGGCATTCGAGAAAACGGCATCGAACGGGTCGGCAAAGGCCAGCTGACGGGCATCGTGGACCTCGAAACGGAGGTCGGGGAAATTCGCGCGAGCTTCCTCGACCATTGGCGGCGAGCTGTCGATGCCCAGCACGGCAGCACCCGCCGCCGCGATCTGAGCGGTCAAGTGCCCCGTGCCGCAGCCGAGGTCGAGAATGCGCTCCCCGGGCAGGGGCGCCAGCAGTTCGACCAGGGAAGCTCCGTGCTTCCACACGAACGAGTGCTTGCCGTCGTAAAGTTTCGCGTCCCACATGACGTCATTCTATGCGAACGCGGCACGGCCGGGCGCCCAGGTTCCAGAGCAGCTGCCCGGCGCGGCCGGGCAGTTGACGGCTGCGAATAAACCCGCTAGATTACCAGCACCGGACAGGTAGCTCAGCTGGTAGAGCGAAGGACTGAAAATCCTTAGGTCCCCGGTTCAACCCCGGGCCTGTCCACTCTAAGCAAAGGCCGTAAGGGTAAAACCTTACGGCTATTTTCGTTTCGCTAGCGGCCACTAAGTTAATCCCGTTTTGTAGCCAATTTGTAGCCAATCTCAATTATTCCGCCTTCTTGCTGGCCGACTGGCGGAAAATGGCGTCGAGCTTCGACGCCGCCCGTTCTTGCATCCCCGGCAAGACGTGCTGATACGTGTCCTGGGTCAACCGCGTGGTGGAGTGGCCAAGGCGCTCCGCAACGACCTTGGCATCCTCGCCGGCCAGCAAGAGCAGCGTGGCGCTGCTGTGGCGCAGATCGTAGGGCCGGATCGCCGGCAGGCCGGCCCTTTCCAGGATCGGCCGAAACGACCGGCGCAGGTCTCCGTCCGGCCAAGGGCGTTCTTGACGGTCATGGTGTAATCCTCCGCAAAGGAGGTGACTACCATGTCCACACCCCAACAGCGCGATGGCGC
>JAGVLI010000623.1 GCA_020054355.1 Planctomycetales bacterium
GCGCCGCAGCGCTCGCCTCCGGCTCGCGGCTAAACGATTTGTTTGGAGTCCAGCCCCATGAACGAATGGATCGGTCTCGCACTCCTCGCGATCGTGCTGCTGGTCGTCCTGGGCGCGGCGGCCTTCATCGGCGCCGGGCTGTTCCAGGCGCGCAGCCTGATCCGCCGGGAGTTCACCGCTTACTTCCTGTCGCCCATCGCCTACGTCGTGATGTTCGTCTTCCTGCTCGCCACCGGATTGCTATTCAGTTCCACGCTCGACCAACTGACCGCCAGCGGCCCGCAGGGCGTCGAATTTCCGCTGCGGGCCATCATCGGCGACCAGTGGATCTTCTGGCTGGTGTTCCTCATCATTCCACCGCTCCTGACTATGCGGCTGTTCGCCGAGGAACGCGGCACCGGCACCCTGGAAATGCTCATGACCTCGCCGCTGCGCGACTGGCAGCTCGTGCTGTCGAAATACGTCGCCTGCTTCGGCTTCTACCTGGTGATGTGGCTGCCGACCTTGCTGTACGTGCCCATTCTGGTTGATGCGGGCACGCCGGTCTTCGATTTTCAGAATGCCTGGACTGCCTGGAGCATCACGCTGGTAATCGGTCTGGCCCTGCTGTTGCTCGCGGTCTTCCAGGTCGTCGTGCCGGGTGGGACCGATGTTCGCCTGGTCGGTGTCGGCGCGCTGGTGCTGGGCCTGGGGGCCATCGCAGTCGGCGCCTGGGGCCATTACACCCGCGACGAGCTTCACTTGCTCGAATGGCCGGCGCGGATCGCCAGCGGGCCGATGCCGGTGGTGGCGACTTACCTGGGCCTGATGCTGGCCGGGGCGATGTTCCTGGCCCTGGGCCTGTTCGTCAGCAGCCTGGTGCGCAACCAACTCGTGGCAGCGCTGCTGTCGCTGGCCCTGTCGCTGGTGTTCATCGTCGAACTGGGCTTCCGACGCGCGGACCTTGATCCGAGCAATACCCTCGACCGGCTCCGACTGTTCATCAGCGTGCCGTTGCATTTCAGCCGGGACTTTTGCCGGGGCATCATCGACACCCGGCACCTCATCTTGTACCTGAGCGTGGCCGTCTTTGCTCTGTTCCTGACGGTTCGCACCCTGGAGGGCCGACGCTATGGCGCCAAACCCTAGATCGGGCGGCTTCTGGTCGCGCGTGCATTTCGGCTTCCGCCTGCTCGGCCTGGTCGGGCTGGCCGTCACGCTGATCGGCCTGGAAATCCTGTTCATCGCCTCCGGGGTGATCTCGCTGGACGTGCTGGTGGATACCGCCATCACCTGGAAGCAGCGCGTCCAGACCGGCGATTTCCCCACGGAAGTGACGATGGCGTTTGTCGCTGCCTCCTTGGTGGTGGGCGGAGCGCATGTACTGCTTATAGTCTTGCTGCTCGACGGCCTGCTCTTCCTGCGCCAGATTACCGGGCTGCGTACCGCCGCCGGCGGCAACCTGGTGCTCCAGGCCGTGCTGGCGACGGCCCTGCTGATCGGCCTCAACTACTTCTCCTTCCGGAACTACGCCCGCTACGACTGGACGCGCAACCAGCAGTTCACCCTGCCGCCCGCCGTCGAGAAGCAACTGAAGGAACTGCAAGGGCAGACCACCATCGTCGTTTACTTGCCGCACCAGTCGCTGGGGCAGCGGACGCAGAACCTCGACCCGGAAACCCGGGCCTACATCTCGGCCACCGAGCACAAGGTCGTCGAAAAGCTCCAGGACGCCGTCGATCAGTTCCGCGAATACGGCCAGCGCTTCGAGATCGTCGTCCTCGATGTGGTGGAAGAGAAGGGGAAATTCAAGAAGAAGCTGGACGGCGTTACCAAGGATCATCCCGAGCTGCGCGAGGCCATCAATCAGACGCCGGACAACACCATCTTCTTCGCCGGCCAGGGGCGGGTGCAGCGGCTGGGCTTCAACGAGTTCTATCAACTCGACCTGGTGGCCTCGAAGGAGCAGGGCAATCTGGTGCTGGTCAGCCAGGGCGTGCAGCCCTTGGCCCGCAAGGTCTTTCACATCGACGAGAAGCAGCCGCGCATCGCCATCGGCGTCATTCACGACATTCTCAGCACCGAAGGGCCGGGCGACTACGGGATGCGCGGCGTCAAGAAGGCGCTGAGCAGCCGGGGCTTTGACCTGCGCGACGTGATCCTGAAGAAATCGCGCGGCTTCTCGCTGGTCGGCCCCGGCGTCTATACGTTCGCGGAAGGCCGCTACGACCGCCTCTCCAGCGAGCTGGCCATTCTCAACCGCAACTTGCAGACCATCGAGACGATCCGCAAGCGCAACCTGGAAATCAAGAAGGACTGGGAAAAGCTGCCGCTCAAGGAGCTGACGGACAAGTACGCCCGGCTGTTGCAAGTCAAGGAAATCACTGCCCAGATGAAGCAATTGCAGCTCGAGGAACTCAACGAGGTGCTGACCGAGCAGCAGGAAGCGCTGGACGACTTCAAGGCGCGGCGCGATGCCAAGGCCAAGGACCTGGCAGCCATCCAGATCGACGACGTAGCCGAGATGCAGCGGATGACCGACCTGCAGGGCAAGATGAACCGGCTGCTGGCCGATTGCGACCTGCTCATCATCCCGCGCATGACCTACCGCAACATGAACCTGGGCGAGGTCTTCTCCAACCGCATCCACCAGCTGGAGGATGCCCAGGTGGAAGCCATCAAGCAATTCCTGAAGGCCGGCAAGCCGGTGCTGGCGTGCCTGGGGCCGAGCGTGGAAGCCCAGCCCGGCATGCGGCC
>JAGVLI010000376.1 GCA_020054355.1 Planctomycetales bacterium
CGGACGGAGGCGGAGTTGCAGAACGCGGCCGACAGCGCCGCGCTCGCCGGCTGCGCCCGGTTAATCGAGCCGAATTCCACGCTGGCCATCTCCACGATGCAGCGGGGCAGCGGTTCCCAGTATTTCGCCCTCCTCGATTCAGCCACGGCCGACGCGGTCGCCGAGGCCCAACGATACGGCGGGCTTCACAAGGGAGCCGGCGTGGGCTTGGTCATCAACGCCAGCGATGTGGAACTGGGCTATATCGCCGATCCGGCGGCCTCCCCCACGACCCCCGAAGGGCAGTTCCAGACTGGCGGCTCCGCGCCGTTTCCGAATTCGGTCCGCGCCACCGCCCGGCGCGATGACCAGACTTCCACCGGCGCGTTCGGTCTGTTCTTTACCCGGGTGTTCGGCGTGCATTCGGCGCAGCGCTCGGCGACGGCGACGGCGACCCTCCGGGGCGGCACCATCAACGGCTTCAAGGGTTCCGGCAGCGGCCTGCTGCCGATCGCCATGCACAAGTCCGTTTACGATTGGCTGATGGGCGCCAGTGCGCTCTTGCCGGCGGGAGTCGTCGATCAGGACCACTTCAAGGTGACGATCGGCGAAAGCAAACCACCCAGCAACGTCACTCGGGTCGCGGACGGCCGCAAGGAAGCCCGCGTCTACCCCGACCCTTCCGGCACCGATACCTCCGGCAACTTCGGCCTCGTCAACCTGAATAACGATCCGAATTCCAACGCCAACGATATTGACGGCTGGATCCGCACTGGTCCGTCCGAAGGGCAGCTGGCCTCTTGGGGGAGCAACGGCCTGCGCGCCACCGCGGACGCCCCGCTGGCCATGAGCGGCCAGACCGGCTTGCAGGCCACCCAGGAAGACGCCTTGCGCTCCATCATCGGCGAACCCCGTATCATGCCGGTGTTCACCACCACGCAAGGTCCGGGCAGCAACGCTACCTTCACAGTGATTGGCTTCGTCGCCGTGGTCGTGGTCGACGTCGAACTGAGCGGCCGGCCGGCCGACAAGCGCCTGGTGGTGCAGATCATGCGGGCCATCGATCCGACCGCGGTGATCGAGAGTTCCACCAGCAGCGGTTCCAGCAGCTTTATCTTCCAGGGCATTTCGCTGAGCCGTTGACCGCCAGGCTGTCGGTCCGACGGCAACAACCCGCCGGCCGGCGAGATGGAGAGCGACGCGGCCACGAAAAAACTCCGGCAGGACGCTGTTCCTGCCGGAGTCCGAGCGGTTGGTATTCGCTTCCTCTCGAGCTCATTGGCCCCGACACCGACGCCATCGACCGAAGCCCAGGCCAGCCAGACCGAGGCCCAGCAGGCTCAGGCTCGTCGGCTCCGGGACGGGGTTGACGGGCGGATCGTTCACGAAACTTTCGCTGCCGCCGCTCTGAAAACCCTGGACGTGGATGCCGATCCGCAAATCCAGCGAGATCAGGGCCGCCTTGACGTCGGCGAAGGTCCCGCCCGAAGACAGATTGAACAGGATGGCAAGTTCCTCGCCGGGGTTCACCCCGTTGGGCTGGACGGGTGCATTTGAATCGGCCAGGAAGCCGGTCGTGACCTGAAAGGGCGGACTGGCGTTATTCCCGCCCGGCAAATCGGGCGGGCTGGCGCTGCCGGGAGTGAAGGAGACGCCCGGACCATTGACGAGGCCGGCAATGCCCTGGAGGGCGCCGTCGTCGTCGAAGTAGACGTCGCAGATCGAGGAAGCGGCTGGGCCGACATTGCGAAAGATGAATTTTACCTGGCCCGCGCCAAGTCCCTCGTCGGTGACTTCCACGGAGAGCTGCGCCTGACCGATGGCCACATCGCCGGCGATGCTGTTCGTGACGGACTTGAAGCCGAGGTGGAGAACATCGGCCGAGGCCGAGTGCGGCACGGCGACCACCACCGACAGGCTGATGACCCACCCTGCCCTGAACCGCGGCAAGACTTTCATGACGAAAACTCCCGAACCGTTGGGCATCCGGCGGGAGTATATTCCTTTTTCCGGAATGGTGTCAATCCGCCCTGGGACGGCGGCAAGCGCTGGAGGATCGCGGCGGGCCGCGCTGCTTCAGTCTTCCAGGTGCGGCAGGAATTCCTTCAATTCGTCCTCGATCTTCTTGAGCTTGGCCTTGAGGGGTTCGCCGTCGGCCACGCCCTTCATGAAATCGCCGCTGGCGAGCTTCGCCCAGTCCGGGCGGAAGGAAGCCCATTCGGGTATCTTGCCGATCGCCGCCGCGACGCCGCGCACCAGCTGAAACACTTCCGCTTCGTACAGTTCCTGGGTGGGCTTGGCTTTCACCTTGGCCAGGGCGGGGATCAGTTTCTTGACCTGGACCACCGCGATCTTTTTCACGGCTTCCAGCTTGGGATCGACCTTGGGCACGCCGCTCAAGACCTCTTCCGCTTCCTTTTCGAGCTGCGCCAGTTCGTTGTTGTACTTCGTTTGCAAACCCTTGGCTTGCTTGATCGCATCCTGAATGAGTTTCAGCTCGGCCTTGGCTGCCGGCTGGTCTTTCTGCTCCTTGACCAAGGCCCACCAGTCCTTCTTCTTGACCTTGGCTTCCAGGTCGGCGGCGGCCTTGACGGCGGCGGCCAGGGTCCGCGGGAACAAGGTCTCGACGGCATTGCGCGTGAACATGCGCTCGGTGACGACCGCCTGGTTGTCGCCGCTCCAGGACTTCGGGTCGGGGTTCTTCTCGATCTTCAAGGCCAGCCGCGCGACGGCCGACCCGAACGATTTGAGCTGCCCGGCGGGGCCGTCCAGGTTGTCGTTCAGGTTCTTGCGCGTCTTCTGACAGGCCGTGATGAGTTTTTGAGTTGCTTCACCCACGATGACACCTCGGGGACAGGTCTTCTCGATTGCGGCTTCGCCTTGTGTACGTCGCAGCGCGCGGGAACGTTCGGCGGAATTCCGATAAGCCGCCAGCGGCTCGCTCATCACTTCACCTTCGGGATCAGCACCATGAGCATCCCCTGAATCTCGTTCGCCTTTTCCTGGACCGGCTCACCCTCCTCGGTGCCCCGGATGAAATCGTCTTTCGAGACGTTCCCCCAGGCGGCCACGAACGACTTGTGGGGGACGGATTTGCCCAGGCCGGCGGTCAACGCGCGGATCGGCTGCTTGAGCGATGCTTCCCACTCGCCGAGCGTGGGGTTCTTCTTGACCTTCAAGATCCCTTCGGTGACTTTCTTGATCGCCCCCTTGATGATCGGCAGCAGCTGCTCCCGCAGCGAGACCATCTGCGTCTGCAGTCCATTCGCGCTCTCGATGCGTTTCTCCAGGGACTTCATTTCCTTGTCGTGCTTCGCCTTCTCGCCCTTGGCGTCCTTGATCTTTTCCTGGGTGTCCTTGAGCACGCCCTTGGCCTTGTCCAGCGACTTCTGCGTCTTGAAGAAGTCGAGCACCTTCTTGAGCGATACCTTCGAATCCAGCGCCTTGGCGGCCTTCTCGGCGGCGGTGACGCGCAGCTGAATCATGTTGATTGCGTTCTGGTAGAACAGTTTCTCGGTGGCGACCGTCTGGTTGTCCGCCGTCCACTTTTCGACTTCGGGATCCTTGACCGTCGCCTCGAACCTCTTGACGGACCCGTCCAGGGTCTTGCGGGCCGTCTCCGCGCTCTTGACCCACTCGTCGACTTGCTTGAGCGCATCCTCGCAGCCCTTCATGAGTTCTTCCGTCTTTTCCGCCATCGCTGTCACCTCAAGTGATGTCGCCGCGAACGGGTTTGCCGTCCGGCTGGCGTCCGCTGATTCATCGATGGCTGGTGATTGTAATCGCCCAGCAACTCCGGTGCAAATCGCGGCCCAGAAACTGTAATGACCGTGCCAAAGCGGCCGGGGCGCCATTGGCGCAGAGTGTCGTTGGTGGAAAAGCAGCTTGGTATCGCGGTATTTTGGTGCGATGTCAGCAGTGACCGACCGCAACCGGGAGAACGCCCATGACGGAGCAAGAGTGGCTGGAGTGTACCGTGGCCGGTCGTCCATCGTCAGTTGTAAATATCTTTCTTGCCCGCTTGCCGTACAATGATGATTGCTTTCCTGCAATTGACCACGGACCACGGACAACTGACCATCATGGCCATTCCCATAGCAGCCATCGTCGGCCGGCCCAACGTCGGCAAATCGTCGCTGTTCAACTGGCTGGCGGGACGACGTATCGCCATCGTCGATCCCACCGCTGGCGTGACCCGCGACCGCGTTTCCACGCTCGTCAAGACCGACGATGACGACTGGATCGAACTGATCGACACCGGCGGCATGGGCATCCAGGACAGCGACAACCTCACCGAGGACGTCGAACGGCAGATCGCCGTCGCCCTGAACCTGGCCCACCTGGTGGTGTTCGTCGTCGATGCCCGCGACGGCCTGGTGCCGCTCGACGTACTGGTGGCGGAGAAGCTGCGCGCCCTCGGCAAGCCGGTGCTGTGCGTGGCGAATAAATGCGACTCGGAGAACCTCACCGAACAGCTGGGCGAGTTCTACAAGCTGGGACACGGCGCGCCGCTGCCGGTGAGCGTGAAGCAGAACCAGGGCAAACCCTTGATGCTGAAGCACATTCTGAAGCTGCTGCCCGACGGGCTGCCGGACAAGGACCCGGCTGACGTTTCGCTCAAGCTGGCCATCGTCGGCCGGCGCAACACCGGCAAGAGCACGTTCATCAACCAGCTGGCCGAGTCCGAGAGAATGATTGTCAGCGAGGTGCCGGGCACCACGCGCGACAGCGTGGACGTCCGCTTCGAGCTGGACGGCAAGACCCTGATCGCCATCGACACCGCCGGCGTCCGCCGCAAGCGCAGCGTCAAGGGCGACGTGGAATTCTACAGCATGGCCCGCGCCGAGCGCTCCATCCGCCGGGCCGATGTGGTCCTGCACTTCTTCGATTCACCGCAGAAGGTCAGCATGGTGGACAAGAAGCTGGTGGAATACGTGCTGGATCAAGCCAAGCCGGTGATCTTCGTGGCCAACAAGTGGGACCTGATGAAGCCGCTGCCGACTGGCACCTTCGCCGACTATCTGCAAAAAGTCTTCCCGATGCTCGACTACGTGCCCATCGCTTTCATCACGGCCAAGAGCGGCAAGAACGTGCAGACCGTGCTGAACCTGGCGCAGAACCTGCACAAGCAAGCCAGCGCCCGCGTGACCACCGGCGAATTGAACCGCGTCATCCAGCAAGCCCTGGAACTGCAGACACCGCCGCTGCGGCACAATCGCCGGCCCAAGATCTTCTTCGGCACGCAGGCCGCGACCAATCCGCCGACCATCGTGCTGTTCACCAACAGCGCCGAACTGTTTTCCAATACTTATCGCCGCTACCTGCTGAAGACGTTCCGGGATCAGCTGCCCTTCTCGGAAGTGCCGATCAAGCTGTTCCTGCGCGACAAGAGCCGCGAGGACGGCGCGCCGGACAAGTCGGACGAGGTGGAGGAAGTCGCCGTGCAACGCGGGCCGGGACGAAAGTCAGCGCCGGTGGCCCAGCCGAAGCGGCCGAAGAAGGTCAAGGGTCCGAAGCCGGCCGCCAAGAAGAGCGAAGGCGAATTGTGGGATGATGTGTGACTTCAGCTGCCGTGGGTCTAGTTTGTCAGGTTGGAAACCTGACCCACGACATTGTGGGTCAGGTTTCCAACCTGACG
>JAGVLI010000994.1 GCA_020054355.1 Planctomycetales bacterium
AAAGTCCTTGTCGCGCCGTCGTTGACGTGGCGAACGACGGAATGTCCGGGTCCGACATCCGCAGCGATGTACACCTTGTTGACCCAGCACCGAAGCTGTTCCTGGCGGGCGTGTCCGCTCGTAATACAGCGATGCCCGATCACGGTGCCCGTGACCGCCTGAACTTGCCCCGATTCCACATTCCCATGCCCGGTGGCTGCAAAATCCCGGCTTCCGTTCGTGGAACCTCCGAGGAGTCCCCTCCCGCGCGAAACGATAAATCAGCGGAGTGGGCTGCCTCGGCTGCTTCCAGACGGCACCGCGCGTGGGTGGAATCACTTGGCGCCGCGCTTTGCATGAGTCCGAGGAAAAAACTACCCAGCGAGCAAAAAGCTTCGACTGATGGCTGCTGGACCGCTCCGGGCGGAGTTTTACTTCGCCCCTGAGCGGCCGCTTCGGACTGGAAAACTTGCAGAGGTTCGCCGGGCCGTCCATCGAGTAAATCTGGACGCGATTGAAGGGACACCAGGGTATTCGCCGACCCACTTTTTTTCGGCACCCAATCGTGGGAGAATACCGCCTGCGACACGCGGCAGGGGCGGATGGACTTCCGCCTGACGCTGGGGGAAACCAGCGGCGCTTGCACGCTGGGGTGAAGGTGCGCGCTGGGCGAGGATTTTGCGAAGCCGCGAGCGGTTTATTGGGCTTCCAGCGCGAAGAACTGGCCGACCTTCGGTCCGGAAGCGCGGTCCTGGACCATGACGCCGAGGTACAGGCCGGGCGCGATCTCGCGCAGCTCGTCGCGGACGTTCCTCCAGACGATGGGCGAGCTGCCCCGGTAATCCATGATGAGCGCCGGCTTGCCATCGACCCAGCTTTCGCCGGGGCAGACCTGGGCCGCGACCGCCTCCACGCCCAGGCCCCAGAGGTTGATGAGGCTGCCCGAGGCCGCGCAGAATTTCTTGCCTTTCCAGATCAGGCCCGTGACGGCGGCGTTGGTCTTGGCCAGCTTGCTGCCGGGCTTGCGGATGGCCAGCCCCGTGTAGCAACCGTCCAGCATGGGCGCGGCGGGCGCCTGGCAATAGAGGGCTTCGAGCGCGCAGCGGTCCATTTGGAGCAGGCACTTCAGGGTCAGCGGCTGCGATTCCTCGGCGGTGCAGCGTGGCAGAGGCGCGAACAGCAGCGCGCAAATGCTGCCCAGGATCGACAGATGCGTGGCCGACATGCGAAGCTCTCCTCGGTGTCCGATCGGGATGTGGCTACTCGGTTATCGGCTGGAGCGCCGGGAGAACATGACCCAGATTGCCGGGCTTCACAGCTTGCGCTTGCGCGGCCGGTTCCGTTTGCGCCGGCTGGGCGGCTGCTTGCGGACCCAGCGCAGGAAAGCCGACAGTTCCGGTGCATGCCGTAGCTGCTCGATGGTCGGGTAGAGCGCGGCCAGGGTGGCATTGGTGAAGGTGCAATGCACCATGCCGTGGCACTGCGGACAGAGCAGTTCCACATCCTCCGTGGTGCCGCCCTTCTGGCGCGGCAGACAGTGGTGCTTGGTGAGTTGCTGGCGTTCGAAGGGCCGGCCGCAGAGGGAACAGTAAAACTCGGTGGTTTCCATGACGGGTCATCTATAATGTCTGGGGTTCGCGTCCCGCGCGAAACGATGAATCGGGAATCAGGCAAAGGAGCCTTTCGATGCTCGCACTCATGCTGGCGCTCGCCGTGGGCGCCGATCCCGCCGACGACTGGCAGAAGCAAGAAGCCGCCTACCTCAAGAATATCCGACAGGTCACGAAGGATTACGTTCGCGCCGGCGAAGGCTACTTCTCGCCGGACGGCAAGCAGGTGATCTTCCAGGCCGAGGAGAAGGACTCCGGCAATCCGTTCTATCAAATCTTCACCCACGACCTGGAGAAGGGCAGCTTTCGCCGGGTCAGCCCCGGCGTCGGCAAGACGACCTGCAGTTACTTCTCGCCGGACGGCAAGAAGATTATCTTCGCCAGCTCGCACCTCGATCCGGAGGCCAAGTCTCGCTACACGGCGGAACTGAAGTTACGGGACGAGGAGAAGCAATCGGGCAAGCGCCGCCGGTATCTCTGGGACTTCGACCCATTCATGGAAATCTTCGAGGCCAACCCGGATGGCAGCGGCCTGAAGCGGCTGACCGATTCCAAGGGCTATGACGCCGAAGGGGCGTACTCGCCCGACGGCAAGTTCATCGTCTTCTGCTCCAACCGCGACGGCGAGGAAAATCTCGAACTCTACATCATGGACTCGGACGGCAAGAACGTCCGCAAGCTGACCAACGCTCCCAAGTGCTACAACGGCGGGCCGTTCTTCTCGCCGGACGGCAAGCGGGTGATTTTCCGCAGCGACCGCAAGAAGAAGGACCACTTGCAGCTCCACGTCATCAACGCGGACGGCTCCGGCGAACGGGCGCTGACCGACGATCTCAACTGGGTCCACTGGGCGCCTTACTGGCACAAGGATGGCAAGCACATCGTCTACACGGCGGCGGACCATAGCGATCCGACCAAACGGCCGAACTACGACGTGTACTGGATGAACGTGGACACTGGCAAGAAGGTGCGCGTCACGGCAGCGCCGGGCGCGGATGTGTTGCCGGTCTTTAGCCCGGACGGCAGCAAATTGATGTGGACCTCGACGCGCGACGGGCGACAGCCGGCTCAGCTGTTTATCGCGGATTTCACGGTGCCGGTGGAAAAGTAACCTGACCTGCGAAGCCGCAAGCGGGGTCGTAACCGCTTGCGGCTTCGCAGGTTTTCGCTGGAGAAACCGCGGTTGTCGAAAGTCCTCATTTCCCCGCTTGACGCCGATTGGTTTCGCCGCGCCGCCGAGCATCAGGCACGCCTCACCATGCCGACCGGCGCGCTGGGCCGTCTGCTCGATCTCGGCCAGCAGCTTTGCGCCATCCAGGAAACTCTCACGCCCCGCGCCAATCCTGCCACGGTCGTCGTCATGGCTGCCGATCATGGGATTGCCGAGGAAGGCATCAGTGCTTATCCGCAGGAAGTGACCGGGCAGATGCTGCTCAATTTCATGAACGGCGGCGCTGCCATCAACGTTCTGGCACGACAATCCCAAACGCGCGTCTTGACCGTGGACATGGGCGTGAAGCATCCGCCCGCGAGCGGCGTGCTAAACCGCAAGCGGCGCATTGCCGGGGATTGTCTGCTGCACCTGGCCATCGCGCCCGGCACGGCCAACTTCCTGCATGGTCCGGCCATGACTCGCCAGCAGGCGGAACAAGCCATTGCGGTGGGGCGGCGGGTAGTGGCCGAAGAGTTGGCGTCGCAAGGGGTGAAGGTCGTGGCGTTGGGCGAAATGGGCATCGGCAATACCACCAGCGCCAGCGCCCTTGCATCCCTGTTGACAGGGCAGCCCGTGGAAGCCGTCACCGGCCGGGGCACCGGGCTCGATGACGCCGGCTGGCGACACAAGGTCGAGGTCATTCGGCGGTCGCTGGACCGGCATTTTCCGCAGGGACCACGTTCTATCGAACCGCTGGCCGCACTAACTGCCGTCGGCGGTTTCGAGATTGCGGGCTTGGTCGGCGTGGCTCTGGAGTCGGCCGCCCGCCGCATGGTCGTCGTCCTCGATGGCTTCATCAGCTCCGTGGCAGGGTTGCTGGCGGTTCGCCTGGAGCCGGAGTTGCGCGGCTACTGCGTGGCGGCCCATTGCAGCGTGGAGCCAGGCCATCGAGCGGTCCTGGAGGCACTGGACCTGAAGCCGTTGCTCGACCTGGGCATGCGACTGGGTGAGGGCAGCGGGGCCGCGCTGGCGATCCCGCTGCTGCAAGGCGCGGCGAACATCATGCGCGAGATGGCGACTTTCGAGAGCGCCGGGGTGCGGGAGCGAACCGGATAGGTCAGGCGTTTCCGCCTTCAGGCTACGGAATGTCAGGCTGGAAATCCGGAACTTCCCCCAGATGATCGGGAGGAGAATGACATGAAGCGCGGCATGAAGATCGTTTCCATTCTCGGCATTTCGCTCAGTCTCTTGCGAGCCGTCTTGCCGGCGGAGTTGCAGGACCGGGCGAGCCTGGCGCGGGCGGCCAAGAAAGTGAGCGAGATCGTGGGGCATCGCGGTTCGAGCGCGGATCGGCCGGAAAACACGCTGGCCAGCTATCGGCGGGGCATCGAGGCTGGCGCAACCGCCGTCGAGATCGATGTGCGCACCACCAAGGACGGCTTCCTGGTCAGCTTGCACGACCCCGACCTGAGCCGGACTGCCAATGGCAAAGGCACGGTCGGCGACAAGACGCTGGCCGAGCTGAAGCAACTCGATTTCGGCAGCTGGTTCGATGTGAAGTTCAAGGACGAGCGCATACCGACCGTTCCGGAAATCCTCGCACTCTGCAAGGGCAAGTGCGACGTGCTCTTCGACCTGAAGGAAACGGGCGATGTCTACCTGGACAAGATCGCCGCCGTGGTCCGCCAGCATGGTGAAGCGAAGCGGGTCATCCTGGGCGTCCGCAGCACGGAGCAGGCGAAGCGCTTCCGCAAGCTGTTGCCGGAATGCCGGCAGATCGGGCTGATCCCCGAGGCGAAGGACATTGCCGGCTTCGCCGAGGCCGGCGTCGAGACGATCCGCTTGTGGCCGAAATGGCTGGGCGATTCCGCCCTCGTGCCGCTGGTGCGCAAGCACAAGTTGCACTTGCACCTGGGCACGGGCAAGGGAACGAAGGAAGAAGTGCTGCCCTTGCTGGCATTCGAGCCGGAATCGCTGTCGAGC
Source organism: Planctomycetales bacterium (assembly GCA_020054355.1). Lineage (GTDB taxonomy): Bacteria > Planctomycetota > Planctomycetia > Gemmatales > Gemmataceae > JAGVLI01. The sequence goes on from JAGVLI010000994.1 coordinate 4,726, forward strand.
GACGATCCAGCCCGCTTGCGCCAGACGCTGGCCGAACTGGCGAAGGAATGAGGCGAACTTCACTTCTGCAAGATCAGCTTATTGCGGCGGGTGATCCGCAGGCGATAGCGGACGCCTTCGTGCTCGATCTGGATTTCGCGCTGGCCCTGGAACAGTTCGCGCGCATCGACGACAACGGGGAGCGTCGCCGACGGTTTCGCGGGTTCCACGGGTGGGGTCGCTTCGGGCATGGCGGAGTGTCGTCCTCTTCTGCAGCGGCGCGGTCGTGCCATGCTCCCCGTGGAAAAAGCCCGCACGAGCGGGGATGCTTCCTCATGGCTTCCTGCCATGCAGCCTTCAGGCTCCGCTCGCCGGGCAGGGGAGTGAGGACATTCTGATGATATTGAGATTCAATGTCAACTAGAAATCGGGAATCGCCGCGCTTTTCCGAGAAGTAGGATTTGCCGGTAATTCTTGTTTTTTCCCAATAAGTCGCTTGACGGCCCGCGGCGCGCGGTTAAGATGAGTCTGGCTGTTGAGATTTATTCTCAATAAATCGCCGGCCTTTGGGAGATCCGCGATGATGTCCGCCGCCGACTGGGCTGCCCGTTGTCTCGAATGCTTCCATCGTCAGGACTATGCCGAGAGCGATGCCGTCGCCCGCCGCGCGCTCGATTTCTTTCCGGACGACGGCCTGCTCTGGCAGCTGCACGGCACCGCGGTCTGGTTCCTCGGCGACCACGCGGCGGCCCGG
>JAGVLI010000442.1 GCA_020054355.1 Planctomycetales bacterium
GTCGTGCCGGCCCACGCACCAGGCCTGGCCGCGCACCTGTTCCAGCTTCACGCCGGCTTGCAGCGTGGCGTCGAGCAGCGACAGCCCGCCGTCCCAATAGATGTCCGGCGGCAGGTTCGGCTCGGACGGCATGTCGATGACCACTTCCGCGGTCACGCCGATGAGCGTCCCCGGCTGAAAGATGCCGCAGACCTTACGCAACGTAGGCGGCAACGCGGCGGTCAGTTCGTTGTCCAGGACGATCGGATGCCCCTGGAAGCTGGAGAGCCGGCCCCAGAAGCCGCCGGCCGGCTTGAGGATGAACAAGCCCTTGTCCAGCGTCAGCAGCGTATCGCCGTGCCGGCCTTCGAGCTTGCCCAGGTTCACCTGGCCGCGCGCATAGCGCACCGTGCCGCTCACGTCGGACAGCAGATACGGAAAGAAAGCCGGCTTCATGGTGCAGCCGCGCGCCGTCACGGTGACGTCGATGTCCTCCGGCCGGTCGGGCAGTTGCTGGACCTGTGCCTCGACATTCATCCGCCCGCCCAGGGCGAGGGACTTCCAGGCCGAGCGCAGCTTGGGCGCCAGGGCCGCTTCCAGCTCCTTGTCGAGCAGCAGGTTCTTGGCCTGGATGGTGACGCTGATCCGGTCGCGCTCGCCCGACGTTGGATGCGACCGTCCCCAGGTAATGAACTCGCCGCCCTTGTGCGAGCCGTGGAAGTCGCGGAACTCCCAGTGGTGAGGGTGGATGTCCAGCACCCCGTGGACGTTTTCCAGTGGATACGGAAAGACCTCATAACGGATCGTGGCGTCGTGGATGCGGGCCGTGATGCGATTGGCCCATTCCGTTTCGCCCAGCTGCCGGCGCACCTGGACGACGATGTCGGCCTGGCCCGTCGGCCGAAACGAATCGACTACTTTTTGCAGGTCCGGCGCCAGCGCCGCGCGCAGCCGGTCGTCGAGCGGCACGTTGTCGCCCCAGATATCGATCTGGACGCCGCAGCGCGGGCCAGACCCCGTGACCGTGCCCTTGATATGCACCGGACGTTCGCCCGCGCCGTTGCCGACCAGATCGATCAGGACCTGGTCCACTTGCCGGGCCTCGTCGAGATGTTCCGCGATGCGCCCATGCAGCTGCTCCAGACGATACGGGAACTTGATAAACTGCGCCTGGCCGTCGCCCGTGGTGATGACGCAGCGCCGCCGCCATTGCCCCGCGCACCGGGCAAAATCCACGACCAGATTGACGGAGCCGAGCGGACTGTACAGCCGGTGGACCTCTTGCAACTTCGCCGGCAAGCGCTCGAACAGCGCTGGCGCTACCGCAAGGTCGGAGACGCGCAGCTGGCCGTCGAAGTCTGCTTCGGCATGCCAGCCGCTTGCCGACCCCTCGGCTTCGATCCGCGTCGTTCCGGAACTGGCCGTGAGCTTTTCGAGTCGCACTCGGCCATCCGTGCAGCGCAGGTCCGCTTCGATTTCCTCCAGCGGCAGCGGCAGGCGAGCATGCCGCAGCCGGCCCTCGCTGAGGCGACAGGTGACATCGTGGCTGCAAGGCTGCGCGCTGCCGGGATGAAAGCCCAGATCGGCCTTGAGGTGAGCGACTCCCGTGAATTCCCGCAAATGTTCGCCGAGTTGGGCGCAGTAGCCTTGCAAGCGCTGCACCAGCGCCGGTCCGATCGGGACGGCCGGCGCTTCCAGCGTCACGGCCAGAGTGGAGTTGGTCCGATCGAGCAGTGCCCGGCCCTGCACTTCGCCGAGCAGTTCCGCCGCGCCGCGCGCCTGGATCACCAGCGTGCCGATCGGATCGTTGAGGATGGTCAGCGTCACATCCTTGATCTCGACCGGCGCCGAGTCCGGCGCGGCCAACCGGTCCTCGAACAGCACCGTGCCGCGCTGAATGACGATGGTCGGCGCCGGCTCGCTCGGATCGACGGGGCCGAGCAGCTGGTCGGTATTCCATTTGCCGTCCGTGCCGCGGATCAAACGCAGCCTGGGCCGGTGCAACTCCACCTTGCGAATGGCCAGCTTGCCGTCGAGCAGTTGTTCCTTGTCGTGATAGATGATGCCGCTGGGCACGCTGAGCAGGTCGCTGGCGTCGCCGTCCGGCACCCGGCTGAGACGCAGTTCGCTGAACGAGATGCCGCCCAGCAGCCGCAATCCAGCCGAACCCAGGTTCACCTGGGTGTTCAGGAAATGCGATTCCAGCTTGGCGATGACTTGCTGCCGGACGACGGTCGGGCTGGTCAAACGCTGGTAGACCCAGCCGGCCGCGGCGAGACCGCCCAGGACGGAGAAAACCAGGCCACGTACCAGGTACTTCCGCCAGGACAAGGTTGGCCTACCTCTGTATTCCAAGGTCCGAATCGGTGGCGCCAAGCGCGGTCGGCAGCGCGGACGCTCCCGGCCGCTCGGCGGCGGGATACTACGGGAAAACGTTCCGTAAGGTCAACGCCATTGGCCGCTGGCAGTCCGTTGGCTTCCGGCCTGTGGCGAGAGTGAGGCAAGCCCGCTAAGATAAAGACATTCTCCATCCCGCGCCATTTACCCCGAGGTGTATTCCCGTGGAACTGCCGCCGATCGCTCCGATTCGCCAGGTCCTCCAGCAACCCGTGGTCACCGATCTCGCGGGCGAAGTGCAGCGCCAGTGGCAGAGTTCCACCTTGGCGCAGCGTGTCAAACGCGGCGACCGCGTGCTGGTGGGCGTCGGCAGCCGGGGCATCGCCAAC
>JAGVLI010000939.1 GCA_020054355.1 Planctomycetales bacterium
CGGTGGCGGGTTCGCGCGGCGCGTGTTCCGCTTCCTCGCCGACCTTTTCGGCCATTTCCTCGGCGCAGGCGATGATCTCTTCCGCCACGTTCTCGTCCACCCCGGCCAGTTCGCCCAGCTGGGCCGGTTCCAGGAAGGTCAGGTCGTCGAAGGACAGGAAGCCTTCCTCGATGAACACTTCCACTTGCTCGTCGGTGACGCCCGGAATCTGCAAGAACCAGTTCTGGGCGCGCTCGATGCCCTCGGTCAGTTCCTCGTGGGTCATGATCTCGATGTCCCAGCCGACCAGCTTGCTGGCCAGCCGGACGTTCTGCCCGCGCCGGCCGATGGCCAGCGACAGTTGATCTTCCTTGACCAGGACAATGGCCCGCCCCAGCCGGGGATAAAGGAACACTTCCTCGACCTGGGCTGGCTGCAGGGCGTTCGGAATCATCACCTGGAGCGAATCGTTCCAGCGGACGATGTCGATGCGTTCGCCGCCGAGTTCATCGACGATGTTCTTAATGCGGCTGCCCCGGACGCCGACGCAAGCGCCGACGCAGTCCACCTTCATGTCGATGCTGCTGACCGCGATCTTGGTGCGGTAGCCGGCTTCGCGGGCCACCGCCTTGATCTCGATGGTCCGGTCGGAGATTTCCGGGATCTCGTTCTCGAACAGCCGGCGGACGAAATCGGGGTGCGTCCGCGACAACACGATCTTCACCCGATGCCCCACCTTGCGCACGTCGAGGATCACGGCCTTGACGCGCTCGTTGACGTGGTGGCTTTCGCCGGGAATCTGCTCGCTCCGGGGCAGGATCGCCTCCGACTTGCCGATGGTCACGGTGGCCGCCCCGCCCTCGAAACGCTGCACGGTGCCCTGGACCAGGTCGCCTTTCATGGCGGCGTATTCGTCGAAGACCGCGTTGCACTCGGCCTCGCGGATCTTCTGGATCATCATCTGCTTGGCGGACTGGGCGGCAATCCGGCCGAGGTCGTCCGGCTTGATGACTTCCTCGCCCTTCCGGGCGGTGATCTCCCCGGAAATGCGGTCGATGGCGACGACGACGTCGGCTTCGGTGCCGAAGTGGCGCTCGGTGGCCAGCTGCACGGCTGCTTCGATGCCCTGGAAGATGACTTCCTTGGGGATGTTCTTCTCCCGATGCATCTTGTCGATGATGTCGAGCAGGTCCGAACCCTTCATGATGCTCCCCTTGCACGCCGCGAACAGAACGCCATCCGTGGCCCTGATAAACAAAAAAAGTGGGAGCCGGTCCCACTTTTCATGCCCTCGCCGGTGCGGGCGCACCGCGAGCGCACCTGGGTGTCAGCCTTCAGGACGGCCGCCGGCCAGTCGCCGGCCAGTCGCTCGATCGAACCAGTGAATGCGTTCCATCTCGAACACCACCCGCCAGGGGCGCTCCGCGGATATTCTTTCCCGTCCGTCAACCTGAGCCGTCAATTCCACTGCACCGTGCCCCAGTGTCACCAGCGTGAAATTGCCCAGGGCTTCCAGTCTTCGTACTTCGCCGACGAATCCCTCGCCGGCACCCTCAGCCAGGCGAAGGTCGTGCGGCCGGATGCCCATTGTCAGCGCCAGGCCGTCGCGCGGTTGCCCGTCCCCTGGGGGCGCGGCGGGCAACGGCAAAGTCGTCTGGCCGACCCGCAATCCCCAGCTATTATCCGAAGCCGACAGCACGCCGTCGAGCAGGTTCATGGACGGCCAGCCGAAAAAGGCGGCCACCCGGCGGTGGCCCGGCTTTTCGTAAACCGCCGTCGGCCGATCCACCTGCCAGACGACGCCGTCATCGACCACGGCCACGCGGTCGGCCAGGATCATCGCCTCCACGGGATCGTGGGTAACGTAGATCATTGTCGCTGGAAAGCGTCGATGGAGCAAGTGCAACTGGCGGCGTAAACTGGAGCGCAGGGGCACATCGAGGTGGCTCAGGGGTTCGTCGAGCAGGAAGACCGCCGGCCGACGGACGAGCGCTCGGCCCAGCGCCGCGCGCTGCTGCTGGCCTCCGGAAAGCTGATTCGGCCTACGGTCCAGCAGGTCTTGCAGTTCGAGAAACTGGGCAGCCTCGGCAATGCGTTCTGCCGTTGTCCGAGCGGCTTGGCCGTCGCTGATGGGCTGGCATAGGCCCAGCTTTTCCAGCAAGCGTCGCGCGAGGATCGGACGCCTCAAGTCCAATCCAAATGAAAGGTTGCGGCGAACCGTCAGATGGGGATAAAGCGTGTGCCGCTGGAAGACCATCGCCACGTCGCGGTCGCGGGACGGCACGTCGTTGACGCGACGCTCGCCGATGCGGATGTTGCCGGCGGTGGGCTGTTCCAGCCCGGCGATGAGGCGCAACGCGGTCGTTTTTCCAGAGCCGGACGGGCCGACCAGGACGAGCAGTTCCCCATCCTGAATGTCGAGATTCAAGCCGCGCAGCGCCGCCACGCCGTTCGGGTAAATTTTGCTGATATTTTCCAGCGAAACGCTCGCCATGCCCCTCATCTTATGAGGTTCGGACGCGCGCCGCTTGCGGCTTCGCGCGGTCCCTTCCCACTTATTTGGAGAAGTCGCGCCCGCCGACCGAGATCAGCCGGGCGAAGTTGGCCCCGTTCTTCTGGTGGTAGATAACGGTCACGTTTTGATTGACGAGGGCACCCTTGTAAGGGAAGAATCGCGGGTCGCCGGCGGAGACGACGTTCGTTTCTTCCTCGTACTGAAAGGTCATAGCACCCTGCGCGCCGCTGACCGTGACGCTGACGCCTTCCGTTTCGGCCGTGACCTTGCCCTGGTATTTCTCTTCCATTTCCAATGCCTTGGGGGCCGGCTCAGCGGATTTGGCACTGCTGCCATCGGTTTGCGGCGCTGCTTGTCCGGCCTGGGCGGCTGCGGCATCACCGGGCTGGCCGGTTTCGATCCAGTTGACGATCAGCAGTTTTTCGGCAGCCGTCAGTTTGTGTTTCTCCGAGCCTTGGGGCGGCATATAGCCATCGGCCACGGCATCGTGCAGCAGGCTCTTCTGGGTGTTGCCGGGCACCAGGATCGTCCCCATGTCGTTGGGCTTCAGAATCGTGGCGACCGAAGTCAGGTCCAGCCCGCCCTTCGCCTTCGCTCCGCTGTGGCAGTCGCCGCATTTCACCTGAAAGATCGGCAGGATATGCTGCTTGAACGTCGTGTAGTACTCCGGCGGCACCGACATCGCCTCGGCTCCGCGTGGCTGACTGAGGTCTGGCATCCGAGGCCGCACGGTTGGCGATTCGCCGGCCTGGGTAGCGAGGGTCCGCTCGTTCGCTTCCTCGGCGTCCGGAATGGTTGGACCATCAAAGTCAAAGACATTCGGACCCAATACTGGCTGACTTGCCTTTGTCACCAGATTTTGGAATTGCCGCCAGTCGTCACTGTTATCGATCAAGTACCGCTGATGCAGCTGCTCGGTGTAGGCTGCCGCCGGCTCGTTCGGCATGAACTCGAACTGGATCAGCACCAGCACGCAGACGATGCCGACATGAAAGCAACCGCTGGCCGCGCTGGGCACCAGCAGCATCCGCCAGGGCGAACGCTGCTCGGTGGGAAGGGGCCACGACGGCGGGATCGACTCCAGCTCGCTGGACGGTGGCGGATGCTCGGTTTGGCTGACGGCCATGAGTGCTGCTCCTCCCTGCGCTGCGGGGACCAGAGATTCAACGAAACATCCTGCTATTTCCAACATCCGCATTGGCGCGTTGTTGGCGACATTGCAGCGTACTCCTTCGGACGAAACGGCGTCAACGGAGAATTGGAGCGCGGATGCTTTCGTTAGAATGAATGGAATTCCTTCGGAGTGCCGACATGGGGCCAATCAAGAGCGGCGAGATTCCTCACCTGGAAACCTTCTGTCGGGCGGCCGAGTTGCTGAACTTCACGGCTGCCGCCGACGCTCTTTGCTTGACGCAGGCCGCCGTCAGCCAGCGCATCCGCGCCCTGGAAACCGAACTGGAAGTCCCATTGTTCGAGCGCCATGCCGGTCGGGTCACGCTCACCGATGCCGGCC
>JAGVLI010000383.1 GCA_020054355.1 Planctomycetales bacterium
GCGCTGCGGCTGCCGCCCGCGCCCGCGCGATGCTGCCCGTGCTGCGCGACGATGTGGAACTGGTCAAGGCGCTGCTGGCCCTGGTGCAGACGGAGTTGACTGAGCAGAAAGCTCGGTTCCGCGATACGCTGCGTTACCTGGCCATCCTGGCCTTTCGCACCAAGCAGGCAGCGACGGCCGAGCGGCTGTTTCGCGAATGCTTGCCCACCATCACGCCGCGCACCGAGGCCGAGGTTTACAGCGGCCTGCTCGACGCGCTCGTCGAGCAGCGCAAGCATCCGGAAGTGGTCAAGCTCTGCGAGGAGGGGCTGAACAAGGCGCAGGCCACCAACCGCGTCCTCTTCCACGTCAAGATGGCGCCGGCGCTCTTGCGCCTGGGCAAGACCGAGGAAGCACTCGCCACGATGGAGGAGGCCGTCAAGCTGGCCGACGAGGGCAACCGGCTGGGCGTCCAGCGCCTGAAGGTGGAGGTGCTGCGCCAGGCCGAGAAATACGAGCAAGCCCTGGCCGAATGCGCTGCGCTCTTGCAAGAATACAATCGGCCGCAGCAGGTGCGCGACATCCGCTATTCGCTGTCCAATGTCCTGGCCTCGGCCAATCAGCACGACAAGTCCGAGGAGCAACTGCGGCTGATCCTGGAAGCCGATCCGCACGACGCCACGGCCAACAACGACCTCGGCTACATCATGGCCGACCGGAGCAAGAACCTCGAAGAGTCCGAAAAGCTGATCCGCAAAGCGATCGAACTGGACGTGGCGGAAAAGCAGCGCGGCAAGGCGGTCGGCACCGATGGCGCGGAAGCCAATGCGGCCTATATCGACAGCCTGGGCTGGGTGCTGTTCCGGCTGGGCAAGCTCGACGAAGCGCGCGCGCAACTGGAGAAAGCGGCGAAACTGGCCGGCGGCGAGGAAGACCCCGTAGTCTGGGACCACCTGGGGGACGTATACTTCAAGTTGAAGCAGTCGGCGCGCGCCCGCTCGGCCTGGGAAAAGTCCGTCCAGCTCTACGAACAGGAACGACGCCGCAAGCCCGATGAGCGCTACCAGGAAATCAAGGGCAAGCTCAAGCTCCTGGACAAGTAACTCAAGCAACGCTGAGGGAACTGGCCCGCGTCGGCCCAACCGCCGGGCGTCCCAGCACCAATGAAGGAGGAGCCATGTCAGGCCATTCCCACTGGGCCACGATCAAGCACAAGAAGGGGGCCACCGACGCCAAGCGCGGCAAGCTCTGGAGCAAGCTGAGCCGGGCGATCATCATCGCCGCGCGGCACGGCGGCGGCGATCCCGAAACCAACCTCAAGCTGCGCTACGCCATCGGCAAGGCGCGCGAAGTCAGCATGCCCAAGGACAACATCGAGCGGGCCATCAAGCGGGGCACCGGCGAAACCGAAGGCATCCAGTTCGAGGAACTGACTTACGAAGGCTACGGCCCGGGCGGCGTGGCCGTCCTCGTCGAGGTGCTGACCGACAACCGCAACCGCACCAACGGCGAAATCCGCAAGATCTTCGACCGCACCGGCGGCAAGATGGGTAGCTCCGGCAACGTCGCTTTCCTCTTCGAGCGCAAGGGCGTCTTTCTCATCGAGAAGGCCGGCATCGAGGAAGACAGCCTCATGGGCATCGCCCTGGAAGCGGGCGCCGACGACCTGAAGCAAGCGGATGACTTGTTCGAGGTCACTTGCGACCCGGCTTCGTTCAACCAGGTCAAGGACGCCCTCGAAAAGAACAACATCAAGACGATCAGCGCGGACATCGTGCAGCTGGCCAAGGCGCTGCGCGACGTGGACCTGGAAACGGGCCAGAAGGTGGTCCGCATGATGGAAGCGCTGGACGACCACGACGACGTGCAGAAGGTCCATACCGACGCCAATATCACGAAGGAAATGGCGGCGGCGGAGTGAACGGAGAGGCACCGTTCGATAGTCGCCGTGCGAATCGCGAAACCGGGGAGCGAAACCACTTCACTTGAGGTTGCGCTCCCCGGTTTCGTGCTGCCGCACTGGTTCCCTTTCAGGCCGCTTGCTTCATCTCCTGTATATCGGCGCCGTTGTCCACGGCAGCCCCGGTCGTCAGCGCTCGCCCCCGGACCAGCGCCCAGCAGCAGCCGCCGAAGAGCAGGACTGCCGCCAGCGTAGGCACGCCGTGCCACATGAACCAGAGGTAAAGGATCCTGCCGACCAAGTCCTTGTGAACGACGGTTGTCAACGCGGCCGTCAGCAAGACCAGGGCGAGCAGCTTGCGATCCGGCCAAAGCAACGCGGCCCGCGCCAGACAGAAGCCGGGCAAGAGCAGGGTGCAGAAGTGCGGCTTGCTCGAATGCGGCGACAGCAGCAGCATCAGGATCAGCACCAGGCTGAATTCCAGGGACTGCGCGCTCGGCGGATTCACGCCCGAAAGAACCTCATGCGGGCGAGTGGCTTTCCCGGCGCAGAGCAAGGCCGCCAGCACGAACAGGGCCATGCCGCCTAGCCCAACGGTTTTCAGCGTGAAGGGACTGGGCCGGTCGGCGCTGGGGACGAAGCGCAGTTCTCCCTGCTCCACGGCCGTTTCGTAGTTCAGCCAGCGGTTGGAAGCCCCAGCCAGCGAATGGTTGAAGTGGATGGCCGCCGCCCAGGTGCCCAGGTCGTGCCGCGCATGGGTCATCGGCGCCAGGTATCGCTTGGCCCAGGTCGCCAGACGCGGTTGGCCGGTGTTGGCTGGATGGGTCAAATCGGGCACCAGGTTCATGGCGATGGCCACCGTCGGCACGAGCACGGCCGCCAGCCAGCGCCGCC
>JAGVLI010000706.1 GCA_020054355.1 Planctomycetales bacterium
CCGAAACCCCTTTCCTCCCCACTTGTTGAGAAATCTTCCGTGAGTGTCAAAGACCTGAATGCGGCGGTTACATTGGTCGGCGACATAGACTCGGCCACCCCCGATAGCGACTCCGCCCGGAAGGTTGAACTCTCCGTCTCCTTCGCCGAATTTACCCCATTCGCGGAGCGGCTCGCCGGCGGCGTTGAAAACGGCAATCTTGTCCCGCTTTCTCGCTTCGTCGTACTTCGACGGTGGGATTCCGCCGTGGGCGACGTAGACGTTTTGGTCGTTGTCGATCGCAATTCCGCCGGGGAACGGCGAAACAGGGAAAGCAGTTAGGAACTTTCCAGCGGTCGAGAATTTCTGCACACGTGCATTGTAGAAATCGGTAATCAGGACCTCATCGGCGGAATTGATGGCGATGCCGATGGGAAAATTGAATTCGCCCGTTTGAGTCCCCTGCCGCCCCCATTCCAAGGCAAAGCGGCATGGTGCGTCGGCAGCGCGCGCTTGCACGGTGCTACATGTCAGCACTGCGGCCATAGTCAGCCAGGCCTTGCGCCAAACAACCATCCGCCGCGTGCAGGGTCGTGCCGGAATAATCAATGTCGCCACGTGCGGCGCGGGATCTTCCAGAGAGAGCCTCGACAAGAGTGTTTCGCACATGCTGGCATTCTGCTATGGGTGCCGGCGCGAAGCAATGTATTGAATTGCAGTCTTTATGATGCAAAGGCGAGCCGGATTGGCTGCCAGCCGGCCCGCCTTGCGCGCTTGACCCTGCGGGAGGGCGGCGCTATAGTTGGCCATCATGGCCACCACGAAGACCCGGAAAACAAGTCTCGTTTCTCCGCGAACCGAATCAATTGTTCGCGAGGCCCTGGAAGCCGCCGGCTGTCGCTCCACCGCGCAGCGGGCCGCCGTGTACGGCTATCTGGAAAAGGTCGAATCGCATCCCACGGCCGAAGAGGTCTATCGGGCCGTGCGGCGGGAAATGCCGCGCATCAGCCTGGCCACGGTTTACAAGGCGCTCGAGGCCCTGGTCGAGTCGCGGCTGGCAACCAAGCTGACCAACGGCGACGGCGCCGCGCGCTACGACTGCCGGGGGGAAGACCACTACCATCTTCGCGACGTCGCGACCGGCGAGATCCGCGATCTGGGGGTCGAGTTCGATCCGAACCTGCTGGCCAAAATCGATCCGGCACTGGTCGACAAGCTGGCCGGCAGCGGATTCCAGGTGACCGGCTACCGGCTGGAAGTGCTGGGGCGCTTTGAGCGCTAGAACGGACCCTTAAGACCGCCGTTGCCAGTGGGGCACGCTTCACGTGCCATTGATGCGACCGCGCCTCGATAGTCTCCGCACCGGTGACAGTCCACGTGCGCCGCACGAGCCCGTTGGCCAGCCAGCAATAGCCCGATCCCAACGGGATCGAATCTTTCAGCCCAGGGTTGCCGCGCAGTGGCTACCCTGGGATTTTGGATGCCCTCCACGCACGTCAACCCTGAAAGGGTTGGCCTGGCGTGCCTCCCAGTATCCCACAGGGTAGCTCGAAGACTCGCAACCCTGGGCTGAATGATGCAATCCCGTTGGGATTGAAACTGGCTCGACGCTCGAAAGCACTGCTGGGCGGGGCAGCGGCACCCGGGAATAACAGATTTCTCTAGTCGCTGGGCCAATCCGCCGGTGCAGTGATCTCAGTGGCTTTGAAATCGGACCGGTTGACCGACCACCAATTAAAGATTGGGGTCAACTTCAAACCGTCGATCACAAGGAAAGTAAACGACTCAGCGGAGTCGCCGGTCCTCCATCTCATGATGTGTCCGTGCAGCAGCCGGTAAGGGTATGCAGCTCGATGAGCGTCCCAAGCGGCTTGCTTCGCTCGATCAACGCCGTTGAACAATTCTGCAATAATCTTGTCCATGCCCTGATTCTACCAGAAGAGAATTCAAATGCCCCACTCCCCAACACCCCAACTCCGCCCCTAGCTTGACAGCGCGTTCGGCGCGGCTGCATATTGAGTGCTGTCTTTGGGCCGGCAATCGCCTCGGTGGGGAGCTACTGGTGAAGGATTTCGAGTTTCAGACCGCCGCCACCGTTGACGAAGCGGTTAGTCTACTGGCCGCCGGGGGGGCACGAGCCAAGGTATTGACCGGCGGAACCGACCTGATCGTGCAACTGCGCGAAGGTTTGCGCGAGGCCGACCTGGTCGTCGACATCAAAAAAATTCCCGAGCTAATGCAGCTCGAATATAGCTCATCGTTGGGCTTGCGGCTGGGAGCGGCCGTGCCCTGTTATCGGATTTACGGCGATGCGACCGTGGCCGCGGCCTATCCGGCGCTGGCCGATGCGGCCCGCATCATCGGCGGATGGCAGATTCAAAGCCGCGCCAGCGTGGGCGGCAACTTGTGCAATTCGTCGCCGGCGGCCGATTCGATTCCCGCGCTGATCGCCTACTCCGTCCGCTGCCATCTGGCCGGTCCGCAAGGACGCCGGGTGGTCGATGCGGCCGAGTTCTGCACCGGCCCGGGCAAGAACGTGCTTTCGCGCGGCGAGATCCTGACCACGCTCGAGTTTCCGCCCGCTAAGGAAAAGAGCGGCGCGGCCTACGAGCGGTTCATTCCCCGCAACGAAATGGATATCGCCGTGGTGGGCGCGGCCTCGTGGGTGCAGCTTAACCGCGCGGGGGACACGAT
>JAGVLI010000743.1 GCA_020054355.1 Planctomycetales bacterium
GCTCTTCCGATCTCGGGCGTCGGCCAGCGGCCGCACTAGCGAGACGCACTGCTCCGCAATCAGGCCGGCATCGACCTCGCGCGGCCGCAGCATGTCCACCCCGGCATCGAGCCGGGCGAGCAGCAAGAGCCGTTCGACCTGCTGGCTCAGCTGCTGCCCGATACCGCGGCAGTCTTCCAGCAGTTGGCGGTATTCCTCCGCCGAGCGCGACTTCCGCAGGGCTACTTCCGTGGTGGTCAGCAAGGCGGCCAGCGGCGTGCGCAATTCGTGGGAAATGTCCGCCGTCGCCTGCTTCTCGCGGGTGAAGGCGCGTTCGAGTTGTTCCAGGGTCTGCGTCAAGCGTTCGACGATCGGCTGCAATTCCAACGGCAGCTTGGCGGCATCGTACTGCAGGCGGAAATCGCGTTCGGAAACCCGGCTGACCGCGTCCGACAGCCGGTGCAGTGGGGCCAGCCCGTGCCGGACCAAGAAGAAGCCGCCGAGAAACGTCCCGGCAAAGGTCGCCAGCCCGATGCCCAGCAGCTGCCAGCGCAGCGCCGTCAGCGTATCGGCCGAGTCTTCCTCGAGGTCCGCCAACTCCTGGTCGCGTTCCGCCTCGTAGCCTTTCAGCTGCCGGTCGCGGTGCGTGGTGTCCGCGGCGCACTGGATGAGGAACGACGGCGAGGAGCTTTCCGTGACGGGGTTCAGCGACGGCACGCCGGGCTTCCAGGTTCCTGGCGTGCCGACGTTCCGGTACTTGATGCGCGTCACTGGCGCTTTCAGGGTCACGCGGCGGACGATGTAGCCCGGCTTCAGTTCGTAGTTGTCGTACTTCCAGTCCAGCAGGCGGGTCGAAGCGAACATGCCGAGGTCGAAGCTGAAGGTCAGGTCTTCCATTGACTCGGAACGCCAGATGTTGCCCCATTCCGTGGTGATCTGGTAATAGTCGGTGATGGCCGCGCCGATGTCGGCTTTCTTGTCGTCGGGAAAGTGCGGCAAAGCTTCTTCATCCAGCTGGATTTCGAGGCTGGCCAGGCGGACGATGCGCGTCGCCAGCGGCCCCTTATGGCTTTGCACCGCCCAGAGCGGAATCTGCATTTCGGGATGCGGGGAGAGGGCGGCGGTGAGGATGCCCAGCGGCTCGAGGGCAGGCAGCACCTGGCGATTGCCCTGGAAATTGACCTGGGCCAGGCTCGCGACCGCCCGCGCCTGGTAGAGCAGGGCGTTGTCCAGCTTGCGGTGTTCCCGCGTGGACCGGCGCTCGAATTGATCCTTGATGTAGCGTTCGGCCGCTTCCTGGCGCGCCTGGACGATGCCCACCGTTTTCCAATAAACGAGGCTGGCGACCGCCCCCAGCGCCACGGCCAGGAGGATCAGGAAGTAGACGGTCAGCGATAACCGAATCGACTTCATGCGGCGGCAGGGTTCAAGGTGGCAGGGATGCACTATCTGGAGCATTAACCTAGCACAGGCCGCATTAAGGGATGATGAGAGATTGACTTATTTCATTTCGCCGTCCTGCGCTGGTCCGAAATGCCGCCCAGCGCGTTCGCATAGCGCACGCGCCCCGGAATGAGCCCTTCATCGGGGCATCCGCCGAGCCGCGCACGTTATTAAGCGGGGCATCCGCCGAGCCGCGCACGAAGTAAGCGGGGTGGCCTGCCGCTTACTTCGTGCGCGGCTCGGAAGTCTCACTTCGGGCTGCGCGCCTGTGTAACATCCGTTTGCACGCGCGCAAGTTCGCTGCCTCAACACGTCCTTGGTGCAACCGAGCGGCTCAACACCCGTTCCAAAGTGGTGCCTGGGGTCTGGTGGCGTGCCTTGCCGAGGAATCCATCCATGTGCTGCTTTTCGCGTCCGGTTCAGCAAGTGGCCGATACGAAGATCTTTGCCCGCGACTCCAGGGACGGCAAGCAATTCGTCGTCTACAGCATGATGGTCTCGTCCAAGGAAGACCTGGCCATGATCCTGCCGATTCCCACGCCGAAGGAATCGAAGGACGATGCCGTGCGCTTTCTCAATTTTCAGACGTACCCAAAATTTTTCACCGATATGGCCAATGGCTTCCCGGAGCCGCGCATGCCGGCCTTCGGCGGCTTCGGCGGCGCGGGAGCGCTCGGCGGCGCGATGCCTCCGCCACCCTTGAAGGTCGTGGACGTCGGCAGCTACGAAGCCTCGTTCGTCCCCGCCGTCAAGGACTTTGCCCGCCTCGACGAGCGTTTCCGCCTGTCGAGCGAAGTCTGGGACAAGCTGCCGATGTACAAAGACTGGGGTTTCGCGGTGTTCAAGCTGAAGAAAGGCTCGCGCTACATCCATCCCATGGGCTTCGAGTTCCCCCGCGCCAACCCCAAGCAGCTGTTCTTCCCGACCGTCCATATCCACGACGGCAAGGTGCATCCCAAGGCGGGCTACGACCACGCGCTCTATTGCCAGACTGAAAGCGTCAAGATGATGGGCTGGCGGGAGTCCGTGCGGCCAGCCGGCATGTTCCTGTCCAGCCCCCGGCTCGGCGCGCTGATCGATCCCCGGAAGCACGTCTACTATTTGTCGATGGTCGGCGAATTGAAGAATGAGGATATGACGATCTGAGCATCGCGCAGCAGGCGAGCGTCGGGGCGTGAGCGCCGACGTGTGAGTCGTTCACAC
>JAGVLI010000526.1 GCA_020054355.1 Planctomycetales bacterium
ACCGTGCTGCAAGCCGAGGTGCCGCGCGATCTGGAGACGATCTGTCTGAAGTGCCTGGAGAAAGAGCCGGAACATCGCTATGCGTCAGCTGCCGACCTGGCGCACGACCTGCATGCCTTCCTGAACGATGAACCCATCAAAGCCCGCGCCTCCACAACCTACGATCAGCTGCGCCGCACCATCTACCACAAGGGCATCGACTCCAACTGGAGTGCCTGGAGCAGCACCACGCTGCGCGTATCTCCCTTGCCGTTTCTGGTGCATCTGACGGTCTTCGCGCTGTTCCACGACGAGCCGGAATACCCGTTCGCCATCATGGGCGCCACCATCGTGACGATCCTGGCGATTGTCACCATCATCTTCAGCAGCAATCGGCCGACGATGCAGCGCGTGCCGGCGCGGGAACGTCGCCACGTCTATTCGATCTGGGTCAGCCAGATCGCCGCTTTCCTGCTCGTGCCCGTGGTGGTCTTGCTGGTACTGCCCTGGCGAAAAGACCCCGAAATGCTGCTCGTCATTTACCCGCTGTGGATCATCGTCACCGGAGTCACCATGTTTGGCCTCGCCAGCAACCTGGGGCTGCTCTACATTCCCGCAACGGTGTTCATGCTGACGGCGGTGCTGATGGCGCTCAAACCCTCGGTGGCGCCGGTGATCGCCGGCATGCTGGCCAGCGGCAACTGCTCTTCGAGAGCTTCAATCTCAACCGGCTGCGCGGCGGCGAGGAAGCCAAACGCTGAAAATACCACACGACAGTTTTCGCTTGCGGTTTCGCGGGAACGAGGAGAAACGCACTCATGTATCGCTTCGAGGTCCACACCCGGAAACGGAACGAGTTCGTGGAAATCACCGACCGTGTCCGGCAACTCATCCAGCAAAGCGGCGTGCGCGACGGCGCTTGCATCGTCTACTGTCCGCACACCACGGCGGCGATCACCATCAACGAGAATGCCGATCCGGACGTGGTTCACGACATGCTGCTCTGGCTGGGCCGGACGATTCCTCAGCACCAGCCGGACTTCCGGCATGGAGAAGGCAACAGCGACAGCCATCTGAAAGCCAGCCTGGTCGGCTCCAGCGCCACGGTCATCATCGACGACGGCCAGGCGGTGCTGGGCCGCTGGCAAGGCATCTACTTCTGCGAGTTCGACGGGCCGCGCACCCGCCACGTTCATGTTCAGGTCATCGGTCGTTGAGCACGCCGTCCATTGCTTTTTCGACTTTTCCGGTTCGCGACGCTTCGTAGAAGCGTTTTGGCTGCACGCTTCCGCGAAGCGTCGCGAATCCACCTGAGACCGCCACTGGAACAAATCTCGATTTCCGCATATCCGGCTGCATCCTGGAATGCAGCAACTCGATTGCGTGCCGCCGTTCCGGTATGATTTCCTTGAGCGGGACGGGCCGTCGGTCCAGGCGCGGGTTGCACTCAGTGGTCGCGAGGAGGCTGGGATGAGCGAATCGGTTCCCCCCCAAAGAGCCGGCGAGCGCAGCCTCATCCAGCAGCTGTTGCGGCCGGCCGTGGCGCTGATGAACCGGCTGAGCTATCCGCAGAAGTTCGGCATCATCAGTCTGCTGTTTACCCTGCCCCTGATCCTGGTCATGTACCTGCTGATCTCGGAAATCAACGGCCAGATCGCTTTCTCGCGCAAGGAGATGGACGGCATCAAGTACCTGCGCCCCGTGCGGCAGCTGAACGAGCACGTCCAGCAAAGCCGTCTGCTGGCCCACGACTACTTTCACGGCAACGTCGCGCTGCGGCCGGAGTTGATCCGCAAGCAGGCCGAGATCGACGCCGACCTCGAAGCCCTGGCCCTGGTGGAACGGGAACTCGGTCCGGAAATGAAGACCGAAGGAGTCTATGCCGTCCTGCGCGAAAACCATCGGTTCCTGCGCGAGAAACTTTTCAGCCTGGAAGCGGAGGACTGCGACACGCTGCACGACAAGTTGCAGGCCGATATCCGGGCGCTGATTTCGCGGGCCGGCGACATCTCGAACCTGATTCTCGATCCCGACCTGGACAGCTATTACTTGATGGATGCGATCCTGCTCAAACTGCCCGAAGGGCTCGACCTGACCGGGCAAGCCCGGCTGTTGGGCAAGAAGAGCATCGTCCCCGGCAAGGCACTTTCCGCGGAGGAAAAGGCGGACTTCATCCGGCTGGCAAGCCTGATCCAGTCGAACAGTGAAGCCACGGACAGCGGCTTGCGGCGCTCGTTCAGTGAGAATCCCACACAGCAGCTCAAGCCGCGCCTGGAAGGCCCGCTGGCCGAGTACACCGCCGCGACGAATGCTTACCGGGCCTTGCTGAACAAGGATATCATCCAGGCGAAAGCGGTCATGCTGCCGGCGGACGCCTACGACCGCCTGGCGGCCGCCCACCTGAGCGCCAACCTGCGGCTCTGGGACCGCACGGCAACGGAACTGGACGGCCTGCTGCATGCGCGGATCGAAGGTTTCGTGCGCAAGAAGCAGTTCGCGCAGGTATTCTCCGTGGCGGCGATGCTGCTGGTCGTCTACCTGCTGATCGCTTTCTATTCCGCCGTGATGCGCACCGTCGCCAGCCTGGCGGAAGCCTCGGAACGCATGGTCGGCGGCGAGATGGGCGAGACCATCACGCTGGAGACGCGCGACGAATTGGGACAGGTGGCGGTTTCCTTCAATCAGATTGCCCGGCGGCTGCGGACGGAGTGGGAACAGGCCCGTGAGGAAAGCGAGCGGGCCTCGGCGGCGGAGGCTCGGGTGCGCGAGCGCGAGGCCCAGACCCGGCAGATCGTGGATACCGCCCTGGACGCGGTCATCACCATGAATGCCGAGGGCGTCGTCATCGGCTGGAACCCGCAGGCAGAAGTGATGTTCGGCTGGACGATGCAGGAGGCGTTGGGCGAGCAGCTTTCCCGGCTGATCGTGCCGCCGCAATATCGCCACGGCCACGACCTGGGTTTGCGGAACTACCTGGCGCGGGGTGAAGGGCCGATGCTGAACCGCCGCATCGAACTGACCGCCCTGCACCGGACGAACGGCGAATTTCCGGTCGAGCTGGCCATCGCGCCGACACGATTCGGCGACGGTACGATTTTCAATGCGTTCGTGCGCGACATCGGCGAGCGCAAACGGAATGAAGCCGCGCTGCAACGGCAAACGAGCTTGATCCAGCTGCTGCAGCAGGTCGCGGAATCGGCCAATGAGTCACCGACCATTCACCATGCCTTGCAGATCATTATCGACCAGGTGTGCGCCTTCACGGGCTGGCCGGTCGGCGATGCCTTCGTGCTGACCGAGGATGGTTCCGACGCACTGACGCCGGCCAAGGTCTGGCATCTCGATCACCCGGAGCGCTTCGGACGCTTCCGGGAGATCACCGACGCGACC
>JAGVLI010000075.1 GCA_020054355.1 Planctomycetales bacterium
CACCCCGATGCGCTGGGCCTGCGCGGACTCGGCCAGGGCCAGCACGCCCGCGAGGCTCAGCAGGGCAGTCCCCGCGAACAGGTAAGATCGGTTCATCTGCTTACTCCTTGTCCGGCGCGACTGCCGCCCACAGTCGAAGGGTTCAGGCGGAGAGGGGCGATCCTGCCGCCGATGGCAGCCACCGGCGGTAACGGAAACCGTTCCGTCAGGGCTTATTGTAGACCTGGAGGAAAAAGCAGCTCAAGGAATTTCGCCGACGGCAGGAGATGTTCGCCGAATCGAACGGTATGGATTGCCCAGGTTCCGCGAGCAGGGAACGGATTTTGTCCCGAAGGGCCATCTGAAAAACAGCCCAGCGGTTCACTGCCGGGAGAATAGGCGTTGAAAAAGTTTCGTCCCGCGGGACGGTTGAGCCTCAACCGTCCCCGCGGGACGACAACCTCGTCAACACAACCGAAACCCAGCAGTGAACCGCTGGGCTATTTTCAGCTGTCCCTGCGGGACAACAACACCGAACCAGGCCGCCTTATTCGACCTTGCCGGTGAAGCCGGCCTTTTGCAAGGTCTGCAGCACGCCGGCCTTTTCCAGCGCCTTGCCGCTGACTTTCACGTCCTGGATCGCGCCGGTGCCGGTGTAGGTCACCTTGGCATCCGCGAACAGGGCGCCGATCGCCTTCTTGCACATGGCGCAGCAGACATGCACGCCCTTGATCGTGACTTCGTCGGCCTTTTCGCCGGCTTTGGGAGCGGGCGTCTCCAGCTTGACTTCCTTGCCGTCGTCGCTGGCGGCCCCGAAGTAGCCGGCTTCCACCAGCGCCTTGAGGGCGGCAGCGGTCGTCTTCTCGTCCTTGGTCGAGAAGGTGACGGTCTTGGCCTTCTGATCGCACTTGGCGTCGGCCACGCCGTCGACCGTCTTCAGCGCCTTGGCGACGCCCTGGACGCACATGCCGCAGCAGAGGTGGACGTTCTTGACTTCGACCTTGCCGGCCTGGGCCTGGCCCGCCGACAGGAACAAGCACGCTATCCCGCAGAGAATCCAGCCACGCATGTCGAGCCTCCGTTGAAAGAAAAAAGGGGGGAACAATCTATGGACGCATGATTGGCGGGCGATATTCGCCTGCGGGCGGGTTTCGCCGAAAACCGCCGGAAGGCGGCGCCACGGACGCGGGGACTCACTGCAGCTTGGCCACGATCTTGGCCATCTCGGCGGCGGTGAAGGCGCGCAGGGTCTGCGTGTTGACGTTGCCCGAGCCGCCCAGCGCCAGCATGGCGGCAGTGGCGGTCTCCTCGTCGGGGGCCTCGAAGATCAGCACGCCATCGTGGCTACCCATCGTCCAGTACGCCTGGACCACCTTGGCGCCGAGTTTCTTGGCGGTCTTGGCGAAGGCCGCCTCGCGCTGGGCGGTGTCGCGCACATTGGCTTCGCCCTTTTCGGTCCAGTTCAGCAGGCTGATGTAGGTCGGCATGGTGTGTTTCCCGGTTGGTCTTCTGGAATATCGCCACGGAATGCGAAGAACATACCATCAAAGCCTTGCTCGGAATAGTGGCCGCGAATGAAAAGGAGGTAAGTGAGATGAGCCAGCCAGCCCTCGCTGATGACGTTCGCGATAACCAACCAATCAGCCGCGTTGACAACGGCGTTTTCCACGAGTGGTATGCCGGCGACGCTGCGCGACTCCCTCATGTGCTAGAATATCAACCAGGCCCCACCGGCGGAGCTTTTGTCCAATTGATGGCGCGCCAGGACACGTATGGGCTGTATTGAGGAGGCTTTCCGATGCCAGCTGCCGCACAGATCACTCTGGACAGCGTCCGGACGGAATTCGAGAAATTGGCGGCATCGGACTGGGAGCCAGCACCGCTGATCCAGGCATACCTTACCGCCCTCGACTGCGAAGACGGCGGCTTGGCGCGGCCGCAGGCGAACGCCATTGGCGCATACCTGCGGGACAGGATGGATAGCCAAATCCAGAAGCGGCTCGGTTCAGCCAAGATCATGAAGGAAGTTTGGCAGCAAATCGTCACCGCGATCGCCGATAGCCCAAGACCGAGTTTCGATGAGGTCGGCAAGCATTTTTTCTCGATGTTCGACCAGCGTATTGCGGTTCTGACCGGCCATCTGGAAGACCCAGTACACAGCTTGCTTGAGGCAGCTGGTTATCCAGCTCGGAACATCGAAAAGCTCAGGGTGGATGTTCAGGAACTAAAGGAACTCAAGCAGAGCTTCCTTGCCAACTGGCCGTGGACCTCGCGGCCGTTGCCTCCGGTCAACCGGGACATGGTCGCCCGAGCGAGAGCAGCCCTTGCCTTGCGTGAAGGCGAGAAATTCGACGACATGCTCCGTCGAGTCAGTGCATCGTGAATCCGCGAAACCTAGCCGGGCTTATTGCCCAAAGGCCTTGATGAGTGTATCAGGTAATTCAATGGCCGGAAGTTGCCGTTGAGCTGGCCCGCATTCTGGGTGGGAATCAACTCGCGATCCATGCCGTTAATCGCCGGCTCGAATATGCGCTTGGGCTTCACGGGGATCGTCACCGAAAACGGCGCGATCCCGACGACCCCGATTTCTTGTTCGATTACCCGCTCTATTTCTGCGACGGAGAGAACTGGATCACGATGCGCTTTTCCGTGAACGATACGACAGCCGCAGGCTACCTGTTCGTCGTGGCGGTGAGTTGCGCGGTTGGGAAAGTACGCCTGTGACTGATCGAATGGGCTGGCGGCCGTTCAACGATGGGACAACGATCGGCCAGCACGGGTCCGAGGACGGAGTCGTCCTGCGCGACGAGGAACACGAATTGGGAGCGAGGCTGACCCTCGAGCGCGACTGCGCGCACGGAGTTCCGTTCGCCGTCACATGTGGTATTTACGGGTGGTTCTTCCACACCAGGCGGCTCAGTTCGGAGGTTGAGGCTCAATTTCAGGTCATGAAAGACGGCTTGGCCGCGATCCTCGCCAGCATTCCGCGAGCCGATGATCCGGAAGTGGATGTGAAGTCCGCAGCTGCCACAATCGCGATGGCCGAATTCGTAAATCGATTCCCGTCGTCGATTCAAGCCTGACTGGAGTGTTGCGTCAAACCGTGCTACGCCTGGGCAATCAAGTTATCGCTCAGCAATTTGTGCAGATAGAAGTGAAACGGCCCCAGCTTGCCGCCGTAGTTGCCGGCGGTGATGCGCAGCACTCCGGGTCGGCAGGCCGCCACGACGCCGACGCGCGTCGCTTCCTCGACGGCGGCCTGGTCCAATCCATCAATGACGATTTCGTACACGGCCGCCGAGCCTTCCGGCAGCGCGCTCGCCACCACGCCGCGCAGCGTCGGGCAATAGGCGTCATTGGTGCTGGCCCGCAGCTTCTTGTACTTGCTGCCGACCTTGCTGCCCGAGCGCACCACCCCGCCGGGAAACGGCAGGATCACGCCCGGCACCCGGCGCATCGCGGTGACGGCGACTTCCGCGGCTTCCAGGGCAGCTGCCTGGGTCTTTCCGACGATCAGGAAGTTGCCGCCGGCTACCCCTTTCGTGGTGCCGAAGACATCCTCGCAGGTGAACTCGCCGTCCATGGTCGGCATCCGCCAGTAGCGCCGGCCTTCGAGCTTCTTGCTGATCTGCCAGCCGTCGCCGAAGAAGCGCAGGTTGCCGCCGATCTTGACGCTCTTGTCCTTGACCGCCGGCAGGCCGTTGTAGCAAGCCGTGGTCGGGCAGGTGAGGATGCACTGGCCGACGCGGTTGACCAGCGCCTTCTGCAGCGCGTCGCGGCCGAAGCCGAAGAACAGCAGGCTGACGCC
>JAGVLI010000916.1 GCA_020054355.1 Planctomycetales bacterium
AAAGCGTCCGTCAGGCACGTCGCTGGGATGCGATGGCTGCCCAGCCGGAGCGAGACCTGTCCGCCGGACCTGCCGGGTAGGTCCGGCTCGGCTCGCCGGACCTACCCGGCGTACCGCCCGTACGGAGCGCTGGCAGTCGAGCGCCTGCCACCGAAAAAACCTACAATAACGGCCGATGCGCGGCCGCATCGGCCGGACATGCCCTCTCCGGCGGAATCCACATTACCCCTGGCCAACTACCCACTGCGCTGTCATGGCATCTCCGTCCGAGCCGCACAACCCGTTTTACCTGGCGCTGCTGTTCGTCAGCCTGTTATTCGTCGTCACCGTCCTGGCCGTGGGGCTCGTGCCCGAGCTGGAAAAGAACGCCGCGAAAGCCGGCCAACCGCCGCCGCCGTCCGAGTTCCGCGAATACCTGCGCAGCGACGGCTGGCGGCTCGTGCTCTGGGAGGTGGGGGCCATGATCGTCCTCAGCACGCTGAGCATGGGCCTGGATCGACTACGGCGCTTGCAAAACGAGCGCGCAGCGGGCACAATTCCTCCGTCGGACCCCAATCAACCACCCGTTTAGCCGCGAGCCGAAGGCGAGCGCTCTGAGGTGACCATGCCCTCCATCGCACAACGCGCCGAGGAACTTTGCAAGCTCCTCAACTACCACAACCACAAGTACTATGTCGAAGCGAAGCCGGAAATCTCCGACCGCGAATTCGACCGGCTGCTCGACGAGCTGAAGGACATCGAAAAGAAGCATCCGGAGCTGCAAGCGCCGGACAGCCCGACCCTGCGCGTCGGCGGCGCGCCCATCGCCGGCTTCAGCACCGTGACGCACCGCGTGCCGCTGCTGTCGATCGACAACACTTACAGCGCCGAGGAACTGAAGGAATTTGACAAGCGGATTCGCAAGGCGCTGCCCGGCGAAAAAGTGACCTATGTGGTCGAGCTGAAGATCGACGGCGTGGCCATCTCCCTGAGCTATGAAAAGGGCAAGTTCGCCCTGGGCGCCACCCGCGGCGACGGTGAAAAGGGCGACGACGTGACGGCCAACCTCAAGACTGTCCGCGACCTGCCGCTGCGCTTGCAGGGCGACAAGCCGCCCGCCCTGTTCGAGGTGCGCGGCGAGATCTACATGACCCGCGAAGACCTGGTGCGCGTCAACGAGGAGCAGAAGAAAAAGGGCAGGGAACCCTACGCCAACCCGCGCAACCTCGCGGCCGGCTCGCTCAAGCTGCTCGACCCCAAGCTCTGCGCCGAGCGCCGACTGCGGCTGTTCACCTACGGCCTGGGCGGCGTGGACGGCATCGAGTTCAAGAGCCATCGCGCTTCGCTGGAGCAAATGAAGAAGCTCGGCTTCCCGGTCAATCCGAACGTCGAGGCGTTCGACGATATCGACCAGGTGATGCAATATGCGATGACCTGGGAAAAGAAGCTCGGCGACTTGCCCTACGAGACCGACGGCCTGGTGGTCAAGGTCGATGACCTGGAGCAGCGCCGCCGGCTGGGCAACACCAGCAAGTCGCCGCGCTGGGTGACGGCTTACAAGTTCGAGCAGGAGCAGGCCATCACCAAACTCAAGGAGATCGAAATCTTCGTCGGCAAGAACGGTGTGCTGACGCCGCGCGCCAACCTGGAAACCGTGCAGCTGGCCGGCACGCGCGTCAGCCATGCCAGCCTGCACAATGCCGATTACGTGCGCACCAAGGACATCCGCGTCGGCGATACCGTCGTGGTCATCAAGGCCGGCAAGATCATTCCCTATGTGCTGCGCTCCGAACCCGGGCTGCGCAAGGGCGACGAGAAACCGTTCCGCTGGCCGACCACCTGCCCCGTCTGTAGTTCGCCCGTCAAGCCTGACGAGAAGAAGGTCTTCTATTACTGCACCGGCAAGAACTGCGTCGGCAAGGTCAAGAAAATCCTGGCCGGCTACGCCAAGCGCGGCGCGATGGACATCGAAGGACTCGGCGATGAGATGGTCGAACAGTTGGTCGATTCCGGTTTGGTGAAATCCGTGCCGGACCTCTACCGTCTGACGCTGGACCAGCTGCTGGAGTTGGAACGCATGGGCAAGAAGTCCGGCCAGAACCTGCTCGACGGCATCGTGGCCAGCAAAGAGCGCGGCCTGGGCCGGGTGCTGGCGGGGCTGGCGATCCCGCACGTCGGCGAGGCGGTGGCGGACGTGCTGGCCAAGGATTTCGGCGGCATCGACGAGCTGCTGAATGCTTCCGTGGACCGGCTGATGCAGGTGGAAGGCGTCGGCCCGACCATGGCCAAGGACATTCACGCGCACTTGCAGGACGCTGCCCAGCGCCAGCTGATCGAGGACCTCCGCGCCTCCGGCGTGAAGCTGACGGCCGAAGCGAAGGCCAAACCGAAGGGCGGAACGGACCTCGGCGGTAAGAGCTTTGTGGTGACCGGGTCGCTCAAGAACTACGAGCGCGAGGACATCGAAACCCTGATCCGCGACCTGGGCGGCAAGGCATCCGGCAGCGTGTCGAAGAAGACCGACTACGTGGTCGCTGGCGACAAGGCCGGCAGCAAGCTCGACAAGGCGAAGGAACTCGGCGTGACGGTCCTCACCGAAGAGGAATTCGAGGCGCTGATCGGCAAGGGCGGCAAGAGCGGCAAACCCACTGCGGCCGCGCCCGCCAAAAGCGAGCCGCCGGCGGCCAAGAAGAAGCAAGGCACGCTTTTCTAATTCTACTGTCTGAGATGGGCGAGCGGCGGGCGTCAGCCCGCTGTTTTTTGCATCAACAGC
>JAGVLI010000286.1 GCA_020054355.1 Planctomycetales bacterium
AGGGCAACCCGCGCTGCCCGGCGCCCTCCCTGACCCACCGGCTCGGCTTCGCGCAGCCCCTACCCGACCGAGGAGACGACCCAAATGACTGGCGAGGACGTGCTGGCTGCCAGCACCGAGACGGAGCAATTGCGCCGCCAGCTGCTGCAAGCGCAGCGCCTCAGCAGCGTGGGCGCGCTGGCTTCCAGCGTCGCACACGAATTCAACAACATCCTCACGACCATCATCAACTACGCCAAGCTCGGCATCCGTTCTCCCGGCGACGACGCCACCCGCACCCAGGCCCTGGAAAAAATCCTCAAGGGCAGCCAGCGCGCCGCCGTCATCATCAACAGCATGCTGGGCTTCGCCCGCAACTCCTCCACGCTCCGCGAACCGACCGACGTCGCCCGCCTGGTGGAAGAAGTGCTCGTCCTGACCGACAAGGACCTGCGCAAGCACCAGATCCAGATCGAGACCAAGATCATCGACCGGCCCAGGGCCCTGGTGGTGCCGGCGCAGATCGAGCAGATCCTGCTCAACCTCATCATCAACGCCCGGCAGGCGATGCCCAACGGCGGCCGGCTGCGCCTCGAGGTCCGCGCCAACCGCCGCATGCACATGGTCGAGATCAAGATCGCCGACAGCGGCATCGGCATCCAGCCCGAACGCCTGCGCATGATCTTCGAGCCGTTCTACACCACCAAGGAACCGGACGAGCACGGCCACGGCGGCACCGGCCTCGGCCTGAGCGTCTGCCGGCAGATCATCGAGCAGCATCAGGGCCGCATCCGCGTCGAAAGCGTGGTCGGCAAAGGCTCGACTTTCACCGTCAAGCTGCCGCTGGAATAGTGGCCAGTGGCCAGTGGCCAGTGGCCAGTGGCGGGTGGTCGGTGGCGAAAGACAAGCGGCCAGTGAATGGCAACCCTTCCGGGAAGCCGTTCACTGGCCTTTCTTTCTTGGCACTGGCCACCGGCCACTGGCCACTGGGCACTGCTAGAGGCATTTCTTGATCTTCTGCGCGATGGCGTGTTCCAGCAGGAAATCGCGGCCCATCGGAATCCAGGCGCGCTCGAAGACCGTCGGGTCGATGACCTCGTACTGCCGGTCCACGGTGCTGTCGCTGCGGAACGCGGCAGCGCCGGCCGTGGCACGCATCGGCCGGGGCAGGTCTTCCAGTTCCTTGTAGACGATCACCTGCACGAAGAAGCCGCCGTCGTCGGCCAGCTGGATCAGCACGAAGGCGCGATGGCGGATGGTCTGGAACGTGGCCAGCAGCCGTTCGTACCAGCTGGGCGTGCTCGCCTTCCAGGGCTGCTCGTAGCCGGGCGCGATGCGCGGAAACGTCTCGATCCGGCCATCGTAGCGGTTGGAGTAGGCGATCTCGAAGTACTCGCCCAGCACATCGATGACCTTCTCGAAGACGGTGCCGTAGGCGTCCGGCCCCAGCGGCACGTAGACAGGATTCTCGATGCAGACTTCCTGGGGATCGACGGCCGGCGCGGCTTGCGCAACGCACAGTGCAACCGTCAGGGCCGCCAGGTAAAGCATTCCACGCAGTTGCCGCATATTCTTCCTCCTGCCGTGGGGCGCGGGCTGGCGCCGGCTGGCTGCGGACCTTCGCTCACCCTACCGGAAAGAGCGGCGTTATGCCGACGGCGGGAAATTCTGTCAAGCGGAAGAAGCCGCCAGTACACTGAACCGTGGGGCAGGCCGACTCAGCGAACGGCAAGCCCGAGTGTTGTAGGTCAGGCTTTCCAGCCTGACAGGCTGCGGAGTGTCAGGCTGGAAAGCCTGACCTACATCGGGTCAGTAAGCCAGACAAGGAATCCATGATCGTCGCATCCCGTCCGCCTGGCCCGCCCGGTCACTGGCTGCTCGGCCATCTGCCCGAGTTCCGCCGCGACAAGCTCGCCTTCTACACCCGGCTGGCGCGCGAATTCGGCAACGTCGCTTCGTTTCGTCTCGGCTGGCATGCGCTGGCCCTGGTCAGCCATCCCGACGCCATCGAGCAGCTCCTCGTCACCGACCACCGCAACTTCGTCAAGCCCTACATCTACCAGTTGCTGCGGCCGACCCTGGGCAACGGCCTGCTGCTGAGCGAAGGGGCCTTCTGGCTTCGCCAGCGCCGACTGCTCCAGCCCGCCTTCCATAAACAGCGCATCGATACCTATGCCCCCATCGTCGTCGAATACGCCCGACGGCTCCTCGACCGGATCGACGCCGGCAAGCCGCGCGATCTGCACGACGACATGATGCAACTGACGGCCAACATCGTGACCAAGGCGCTGCTCGACGTAGACGTCAGCGACCACACCGATGGCGTGGCCGAGGCGCTCGACTGCATGATGCACGACTTCAGCGCCCGTTTCGAGAGCGTCTGGCAGCTGCCGGTCTGGGTGCCGACGCCGACGAACCTGCGGCTGAAGCGCGCCCGAGGCGTGCTGAACGCCGTCATTCACAAGATCATCCAGCAGCGCCGTGCCGCGGGCGGCGATCGCGGCGACCTGCTCTCGATGCTGATCCAGGCGCGCGACGAAAACAACGGCGTGATGACCGACCGGCAACTCCGCGACGAAGTGATGACCCTCTTCCTCGCCGGCCACGAAACCACCGCCAACGCCCTGAGTTGGACCTGGTACCTGCTGGCCCAGCATCCCGAAGTCGAAGACAAGCTGCGTGCCGAATTGCAATCCGTGCTGGCCGACCGCACGCCCACCGCCCAGGACTTGCCGCGCTTGCCGTACACGGAGCGGGTCGTGCTGGAATCGATGCGGCTCTATCCGCCGGTTTACGGCTTCTCCCGGCAAGCGGTCGAGCCGTGTACCATCGGCGGCTTTGCGATTCCGGCCGGCACCACGCTCATCATGGCCCAGTGGGTGCTGCACCGCGACCCGCGCTGGTTCCCCGATCCGGAGAGGTTCAACCCCGACCGCTGGACGCCCGAATTCACGAAGCAACTGCCGAAGTACGTCTACATCCCGTTCGGCGCTGGCCCGCGCGTCTGCATCGGCAACACGTTCGCCATGATGGAAGCCATCCTGGTGCTGGCGGTGCTGGCGCCGCACATCCGCTTCCGCCTGGTCGCGGAGCATCCGGTGATTCCGTGGCCGTCGATCACGCTACGGCCGAAGCACGGCATCCAGGCGACGGCGGAGCGGATTTGATTGCGGGAGAAACGCCGATGACAGAGCAAGAATGGGTAGCGCAGTATGAGAAAGGAAAAATCTGCAGGGTGGAGTTGCTGGACAAATTGTCCCATCTCTGCTGGATGACTCCCACCCAGACACCAGCGGTCCTGTCGATGCTCCGCAGTCGGTGTGATCTGGAAATTTACAACGTTGCAAGGTGGCTTACTGAATTGCGGCGCGAACCTTGGCTGGATGTGTCTGCTGATCCGGCCTGGCTTACCCCAACTGTCATTTCGCTGGCCCAGGCCATTGACGCCGAACGCGCCTTCGACCGCTTGCCCATCCTCGCGGACGCCCTCGAAGACGCCGGCTGTACGAATGCGGACATGCTCAACCACTGCCGGCAGCCGGGGGAGCATGTTCGGGGCTGCTGGGCGGTGGATCTCGTGCTGCAGAAGAAATGACGGCGCGGCGCGGCGCTGCCCGTCGGGAGACAAACCAGAAATCGGCGAGTTGCCGCAGGATGGCCGTTCGTTGCTGGGGTGACTCCGCCTTACGAGGAGTGTTTTCGCGAGCGGATTTCAGTAATCGGGTTTCCGCGCAATCCAGGCGCAGCCTGGCTGCTGCCGATCGGGTAGGATGGCTACGGAGCGAAACGAGGCTGAGCCATGCAAACCGCGACTGACCGCATCACGAAAATTCCTGCCATCTGCGGCGGCGATGCCTGCATTCGCGGGCATCGCATTCCGGTCTGGACGCTGGTGGGCTACCGCCAGCTGGGGCAGGCCGATGCCGACATCCTGCGGAGCTATCCGGGTCTGACGGCGACTGACCTGGAAGCGGCCTGGGAGTACGCGGCCGTCAACCGCCCAGAAATCGAGCAGGCTATTCGCGAGAATGCAGCTGGAGATCAGGGATTGGTGGAGTAGCTGCGGATGAATCTCTATGCCGACGAGGACTTCCCGTGGCCCGCGGTCGAGGTGTTGCGTCGGCTTGGGCATGACGTGCTGACGGCGCAGGACGACGACCGGCAAGCGACCCCGGACCCCGATGTCCTCGCCCGCGCTCATGCCCTTGGCAGAGCAGTGTTGACTCACAACCGCCGACATTTCGAGCGCTTGCACAGGCAGGGGGCGGACCACAGCGGCATCCTGTCGGCAACGCACGATGACGACTCAGCGGCATTGGCGGCACGCATCGACATGGCTTTGACTGGCCGTGCTCCCGCCCGCTGGTGCATCCGGGTCAATCGCCCGGCAGTTCCCTGACCCTGCATTTCACCGCCGCACATTGCGCGGCGGGCGGCACGGCCGTCGGTACTCCGAGGGCGTGCGAGGGACGTGCCAACCGCCGGGGGTGAAGTCGTTGCCAGATGCCCCACGCCCTCGGAGTACCGAGGGACGTGCCACTCACCGGTGATTCCGTGGCCGTCGATCACCCTGCGGCCGATGCACGGTATCCGGGCAACGGCGGAGCGGATTTGATTGTCGTCATCTCGGTGTTGCGGCGCATCAAGAAATGAGAAGCGCATGGATCAGTTCCATCCCAAGCTCGACCTCTCCGTGGACGAAACCACCGGCCGGGTCCGTGCCGCGTATCTGCGCGTCCGCGAGGGAAGGGTTGATGAAACGCGCGAAGTAGCCGCAGGGCGGGCTTTCGCGGACTACGACGCGCAGGGCCTGCTGCTCGGCATCGAGTTGCTTGCGCCATGCACGGCGGACGTCTGGGATCAGCTTTCCGAGGAAGAGCCGGAGCCGGTTCGCCGCTTCCTGCGGGGCAGTCCGCCGAGGGAATTGGTGATGATGGTATCGCCGGCTGGCTGAGGCAACGCCCATGACGGAACAAGAGTGGTTGAACAGCACCGATCCCGTAAGAATGTTGCAGGCCCTTCGCGGTAACGTTCGCGAGCGCAAGCTGGGACTTTTCGCTCTCGCCTGTTGCCAGGAATTGGTGGGCAACGCACTGGATCCGCAAACGCGCGACGCGCTGGCCTTTGTGGAATACCTCGCCGAAACCGAGGGCTTGAGGTCAAGAAAGGCAATTACGCGCATACCGCCCGGCCAGGTCGTGATCGATTGCGGTGCCAGCGAACCTGTACCTGTGGTACGGCTCGGCAATTTCGAGGACCGGAACATCGACCTGGCTTGTCTTCCTCCAGTGCTCTCCGAAGTGCTGCGACGCTTGGGTTGCGGCGGCGCGGCAGTCTGGTGGCTTGAGCCAATGACACTGGAGTTTGCACAGAACGGCCTTATTTCGCCGCGTCAGGCCGACATTCTGCGCGATGTGGTGCGAGGGTCATCCCGTCCAGTGGTGCTGCGAGCCCCCTGGTTGCGGTGGAATGATGGCGTGCTGCAACGCCTCGCTGAAGCGATCTATCGGGATCGAGCCTTCAATCAGCTGCCCTTCCTGCACGATGCCTTGCTGGACGCGGGGTGTGATGACGATGAGTTGCTCGGACACTGCCGTCAGCCAGGCGACCATGTACGAGGGTGCTGGCTGATCGACCTGCTGCTCGACAAGAAGCAAGGCAGCAACGACCGATCACCCTGAAGTTAGTGTTCGCTAGTCCTTATTGATTCTCATTGAGACTGACGGAGGGGTGTCAGTGATATGAGATGAAACGAATCGGTTGGGCGTGCCAAGCCGCCGGCGGCGCGGGAGCGGCCGCGTCCGGTCAGTACGTCAGTTCCAGCCCGAAGGTCAGACCCTGCGCCCAGAAGCTCGTTTGCCGTCCCGGAAAGCCCGGACGCAGCGGCCCCATCACGCCCGCCGGCGCGAGCGTGCTGAGAAAGCCTGTCCGCGTCGGGTTGATGACCCGGTCGATCTGGTCGCCCGGCCGGAGTACCGGGTCCAGGTACAGGAAGTCGTAGCCAATCCAGCCCCGAGCCCAGCTCGTCAACCGGCCGCCCAGGCTGACTTCCACCTCGGGAATCACGGCCAGCCGGTCGCGCTCGTACTTGCCGATATTGGTCGGCTGGGCAAAGATGCCGCCCAGGTAGCCGAACGGCGTTCCCGCCGTGCCCAGGATCGAAAAGGCCATGCCGTCGATGGCCGCCTCTTGGTGCATTCTGCCCAGGGCCAGTTTGGCCGACGCGCTCAACACCAACGGCCCCGATGACCAGTCGAGGCGCGTGCCGACCTGACCGCCGTAGAACTGGTTCCGCGTGTCGAACTGGTCGGTGAAATCGTAGATGCGAACGGAGGTGCGCCCGTCGAACGTCAACCGTTCGTGCAGCTCCAGATAGCGGAACCCGCCCAGCAGGGTGAGGCGAAATTCACCCGCCGTGCCGCTCGACCAGATGCCCGACACTTCCGCTCCTTCGAGCCGGCTGCTCAGGCGCAGCCGAAACGCGCCCGGCACGCCGGGCTGCAGGAGCGGCTCGCCGCTCGCGACGGTGGGAAACAGCGGGCCCAGCGCTTCGCTGTTGCTGACCGTGGAAAATGTCGGGACGCCGATGAAGGGTGCGTCCACTTCGGCCCCGCCGGACACGAATTGCTCCGCATTCCGGCTGGCCAGGTAGCCGTAAGTCCCTTCCACGCCGAACTGGCCGTTCTCGTCCAGCCAGGCCCCCAGTCGGAACCGGCCGCCGGAGTGCGCGCCCAGGTCGATAGGGTCGTTGCCGATCAGGACCGCTGTTCCCGGCGTGCCGAGCACCGGCAAGACGGTCGGGTTGGCGCTGACCAGCGGCACGGGCAAGGGGCTGTCCTTGACCCACCAGAGCAGGTACTCGGCGCTGGCCCACAGACCCCGGCCGGTCGTCTCGGTCGCTGGAGCTTCCACCAAGGGCGCGGTCGCTGCCGCCGCCGCTGGTTCCTGAGCTTGAACCAGGATCACGCTGGGCATGCCTGACCAACCTGCGGACATTGGGTAGCCCCAACTCGGCGTCGGGTAAGGCATCTGGGCCAGCGACAGGCTCGCTCCCGCAAGCCAGACAGCCAGTGCTGTTCCGAAGACCTTCCTCATGAGCTCCTCCGGAGGAGGCAAACGGCAGGATGCGAAAGGAGTGCTGTTCGTACTATCGGTATTGGTCGGGCGGAATCTAACGAAAATAACGGGGCCTGGACTTTTTCCCATTTTGTCGCCAAGGAGCCTGCTGCTGGCCTCCGCGCTGTCCGTGGCCAGCCGCCCGGCCCGCAACCGCCGATCCTGCCTGGCTCGCTGCCACCGTCGTTTCGCCCGCCACCGCCATTTACGACGACCGCGCCTTCGACCGGTTGCCGATGCCCTCGAAGACGCCGGCTGCTCGAACGCCGACATCCTGAAGCACAGCCGCCAACCGGGAGAACATGTTCGAGGATGCTGGTGCGTGGACCTGGTTTTGGGAAGATCCGGAAAGCGCAGCCAGCGCGTGCAAGGCCGCGAACGGTGGCGTTTTTGGCCCATTTCTCATACATTTTTAACCGCGCAAGTTCCCGAACAGGGTCCGTTCCCCACACAGAAGAGGCGGGTCGAACGGTCAGACCCACACCAACCACAAAGGAGCGGAACATGTTGCGGAACACCATCTTCACCCTGGCAACGGTCGCGGGCCTGACGGGCGCCCTGGCCTTCACCCCCAAGGCGGCAGCGCAGAACTTCGGCGTCGGTTACCACAACGGCAACGGCACGGCCGTCGGCATCCGCATCGGCGGGCCGAGCTATTATCCGCCGGTGTACGGCTATCCGAGCCAGAGTTACTATCCGCCGGTCGTCCACGACCGCCAATACCACGTGTACTACCGCGCCGGCCACTCGGAACCCTGGCGGCTGTACAGCACCTACGACAGCCAGCACCGGGCGAGCCGGATCGAGGATTACCTGGAAGCGCGCGGCTACAACGCCCGCATCGCTCATCAGTAACCAAAGCGTCACGGACGACCTGAATTACCAGGCCCACGGGAGGAACCCGTGGGCCTGTTTGGTTGCGCGGGCTGTGACGAAGACTCTATAATGCCGGCTGGGTCAATCCGGGGGAAACGCTTCTTCAAAGCGTCGCGAACCGGGAAGTGAAGGAGTCCAGCCGGTGCTCCGCGAAGAACAGATCGACCTCCGCCGTCAGCGCGCCGTCGAGAGCAATTTCCGCATTCAGAACCTCGGACGCAATCGCGTCTTCAGCGATTACCAGGTCACCAATCCGGCCACCGGCGGCCAGTATCGGGTGGCCGTGCGCGGCTTCGAGGTCGGCGACAATGCCTGCACTTGCCCCGATTTTCGCACGAACACGCTCGGCACCTGCAAGCACATCGAAGCCGTGCTGGCCACGCTCAGCCAGGAGGCCCCCGAACGCCTCAAGCAGCGCAAGGCCGCCGTCACCCGCCCGGAAGTTTATCTGCAATACGGCGAACAACTCCGGCTTTGCTTGCTGCTGCCGCCGCGCCATTCCGATCAGCTCGGCGAACTGGCGACGGCCTTCTTCGACGAACGCGGACGCTGGCAAGGCGAGGGCGGCGACCGCTATGCCGCGCTGCTCGAAGCCATTCAGCAGGTGCCGGAGCCGGTGACGATCCTCTCCGACGCGATGGAGTTCATCGACCGCGAAATCGACCGCGACGAACTGGCCAAGCTGGAACAGCGTCTGCTCGAACGGCTGGAGCAGGGCGAGGGCGACCTCGAACTCGAACTGCTGAACGTGCCGCTCTATCCGTATCAGATGCGCGGCGCGCTGTTCCTGGCTTGCCGGGGCCGGTCGATCCTCGGCGACGACATGGGCCTGGGCAAGACGGTCCAGACCCTGGCGGCGGTCGAACTGCTGGCGAAAGAGCGGGGCATCGAGCGCGTGCTGGTGGTGGCGCCGGCTTCGGTGAAATATCAGTGGGAAACGGAGATCAAGAAGTTCACCGCGCGGCCGGTGCAGGTCATCGACGGCAGCTCGAAACAGCGCCGCGGCCAGTACGGCAAGCCGACCTTCTATCGGCTCATCAACTACGAGGCGGTGGTCAAGGACCTGGAATCGCTCAACGCCTGGCAGCCCGACCTGATCGTGCTCGACGAGGCCCAGCGCATCAAGAACTGGGAAGCGAAGACCTCGCAGGCCGTCAAGAAGCTGCGGAGCAAATACGCCATCGTCCTCACGGGCACGCCGCTGGAAAACAAGCTCGAAGAGTTATACAGCATCGTGCAGTTCGTCGATGACCGCCGTCTGGGGCCGGCCTTCCAGTTCCTGCACGATCATCGCCTGCTCGACGACGAGGGCAAGCTGCAAGGCTACCGCCGGCTCGACGAGGTCCGCGACAAGCTGGCCCCGGTCTTCTTGCGACGAACGCGCGCCGAAGTGCTGAAGCAATTGCCCGAACGCACCGACAGTACCGTCTACGTCGAGATGAGCGAAACCCAGCGGGAAGCCTACGACGAGCAGCAAACGACGCTGGCCCGCCTCGTCAGCAAGCCCTACCTGAGCGAGATCGACCGGCGGCGGATCATGTGCTGCATCACCAACCTGCGGATGCTCTGCGACAGCACCTTCCTCTTCGACAAGAAGACGCACGTCTCGCCGAAGCTGGACGAACTGGCGGAGCTGCTGCGCGACCTGCTCGCTTCCGGGCCGCATAAGGCGGTGATCTTCAGCCAGTGGGAAATCATGCTGCAAGAGACGGCAGCGCTGCTCGAACGCCTGAACATCGGCCATGTGCTGCTGGCCGGCAGCGTGCCGGGCAAGGACCGCCGCGCGCTGATGGAACACTTCCGCGACGAGGAGAGCTGCCGGGTGTTCCTCAGCACCGATGCGGGCGGCGTCGGCCTGAACCTGCAAGCGGCCGATACCGTCGTGAATCTGGAAGTGCCCTGGAACCCGGCAGTGCGCGAGCAGCGGATCGCGCGGGTGCATCGCCTGGGGCAGCATCGGCCGGTGCAGGTCGTCAACCTGGTGACGCGCGGCAGCATCGAGGAGCGCGTGCTGAAGACGGCGGAACTGAAGAAGTCGCTGTTCGAGGGCGTCTTCGCGGACGGCAGCGACGAAGTCAGCTTCGCCACGCTCGGTCAGAAAACCTTGCTCGACACGGTGCGCGAGCTGGTGGGGGAGGATGCGCCGC
>JAGVLI010001007.1 GCA_020054355.1 Planctomycetales bacterium
ATTTCGGACCCCTTTCTCGGCGGGGCGCTACTGGGGAATCGCCGATCGGCAATTTCCCGATTCAGTCACTTCATGCGGGTGCTGGGCGCCATGCTGGGCCGCGTCAAGCTGGGCATGACTCAGGGCCACCCACGCTTGACCGGCCGCGTCCGAGGATGCTATAGCAAGCCCCTTGGCGCTGGCGGCGGTCGTCCGGCCAAAGCGCGTGGCACCGAGCAATGAGGCAAGCGATGCAAGGAAAGCCAACCGAGCAAGCGGGGCAAGGCGGGCCGACTGCCTGCGCGGCGCACAGACCGGACTGGCATTTCCTGGCAGTGCTGCTGCTCCTGTCCGCGGGTATCCATGCCTGGCTGATCGCCACGACGGCGGTTACCGCGCGGGACAGCATCGGCTACATCCGCTTTGCCCACCGGCTGGAAACGGAGCCGTGGCCGGTGGTCATGCGCTCGATCCAGCAGCATCCGCTCTACTCGCTGGCCATCCTTGGCGCATCGTACCCCATGCGCTGGCTGGAGCACGGCGTCACGCCTCAAGGCATGGTCCTGAGCGCGCAGCTGGTCGCGGGGGTGGCGGGCTTGCTGTTAGTCATTCCCATGTTTTACCTGGGACGCGAACTGTTCGACCGCCGAATCGGCTTCTGGGCGGCAGCCCTGTTTCAATGGTTGCCGATCTGCGCCCAGGTGACCAGCGATGGGCTTTCGGACGGTCTCTTTCTGCTGATGCTGACCACGGGCTTGCTGTTCGGCGTCCAGGCCCTCCACCGGCAGGCGCCCTGGCGCTTCGTGCCGAGCGGGTTGTTCATCGGCCTGGCGTACTTGACTCGGCCGGAAGGGGCCTTGGTCGGCGTGGCCGTGCTGGTGGTGCTGCTCGGTATTCAATGCTGGCCCGCGCTGCGCTGGCCCTGGCAGCGGCTGAGTCGGAGTGTTGCGGGCTTGGTCGCCAGCGCGGCGGTGGTCGCGTTGCCCTATATGACGACCATCGGCGGCCTGACCGTCAAGCCGGCCACCAGGTTCATTTTCAAGCAGGACTACTACTCGCTGCCGCCGGCGGCGCCGACGCGCGGCAAGCTGGAGGAAACTCGGGCGCCCAGCATTTGCCAGGGCGCTGGGCCGCTGGCAGTGATCCTGGGCGTCTGGTGGATCGACGAAGGAGAGGCTGGCGCTCCGCCCTGGTGGTGGGCGGTGCAAGTGGTTGCCGTCGAGAGCATTCACGCCTTTCACTACCTCGCGTGGCTGCCGGCCTTGCTGGGGCTGTGGTGGTTCCGCGACCGCTTGCGCGACACGCCCGGCATGTGGGTGCTGCTGCTGCTGAGCCTGATGCTCGCGTCGATCCTGGGCCGCCTGGTCGCGCGGCTCGGCTATATGTCGGAAAGGCATACCCTGGCGATGGTGCTCTGCGGTACGTTCTGGGCGGCGGCGGTGCTGGTGCGCATGGCCGACGCCCTGCCCGGCTGGCTGGAACGGGTGATGCGCCGACCGATCCCGATCCGCTTTCACGGCGCGCTCGGCCTGACCTGGCTGCTGCTGCTGACCGGCTGGTGCCTGCCGGCGACCTTGAAGCCGCTGCACGCCAATCGGACTGGCTTCCGAGCGGCCGGCGAATGGCTGGCAGCCAATACCCAGCCCGCCGACGAGATCGTCGATCCCTTCTGCTGGTCGCACTTCTACGCCGGCCGGGTGCTGCAAGAGTCCATGCAGCCACGGCCCGCCAGCGGTCCGCCGACGCGCTACGTGGTGGTGACGAACTCGAAGAACGCGCACAACCGTCTGAATTCGCTGGCGGCAGCGCGCGCGCTGGCCGACGGCCCGCTCGATGCCGAGACGATCGTGCGCAAGTCGCTCGATATCGCCGCCGACATCTGCGTCTACACCAATCGCAACGTCACCATCGAGACGCTGAAGAGCTGAGCCGTTTTGGCCGCAAATAATTGGGCAGCATGTACGATTTTCGCCCCATGACCGCCGACGACCTGCCGCTGGTGCGCCGCTGGCTCGCCATGCCGCATGTCGCGGAATGGTGGGGCGAGCCCGACGAGCAGTTCGGCCTGGTGAGCGGCGACATGGCCGAGCCCGCGATGGACCAGTACATCGTCGCGACCAGCGGCCGCTCAATCGGCTACATCCAGTGCTACATCATGACCGAGTGGAACACCGGCTTCGGCCCGCAGCCCGACGGCACGCGCGGCATCGATCAGATGATCGGAGAGCCCGACATGATCGAGCGCGGCCATGGCACAGCCTTCATCCGTTCGTTCATCGAGGGCCTGCTCGCATCGGGCGTGCCGCGCGTCGTCACCGATCCTGACCCGGAGAACGCCCGCGCCATCCGCTGCTATGAAAAGGCCGGTTTTGCGAGAGATCGTCTGGTCGACACGCCGGACGGCGTGGCGCTGCTGATGCTCCGGAACGCGAACTCACAATGACCGCCGAGGACTCGATCCCGTTCGCGACCGTCGCAGACCTTGCCGTCCTCAAGGGCGCGGAATTGACCGGCGTCTATGTCTGGAAGCACGGTGTGACGCTCAGCTTCAACAACGGGCCGCTCACCATCACGGTCGAGAACAACGCCGAGTTCCAGTCGCAGGGCAAAACGGAAATCTTCAACCAGGAGATCATCATAGGCTTCGGCGCCCGCATGCTGTCACTGGTCGGACGCAACGTGACCGACTTCCACGCCACCGACGACAAGAACATCGTGCTGAGCTTCGACGATGGCGCAAGGCTTGCATTGCGCCCCGACGACTCCGGCTACGAAAACTACACCGTCAACCTGCCGAACGGATCGATCTTCGTCGGCTGACGCCACAACGGACCACCTTTGCAATGACCGACTTCTCGCCCCGCGA
>JAGVLI010000767.1 GCA_020054355.1 Planctomycetales bacterium
CTCCTATTCACTCTCGGTTGACGACTGCGGCTGCCGCCTCCATTCGACCTCCTTCCAGCTGAGGCCACATTGGCGGACATTGGCTTGTCCGGATATAATCCAGCTATGGAATAGGATACAAAAAGGAGCGGTTGATATGCAGCGCGTCCGAATCACGATTCGTCACAATCCCGCCGACCCCGCCGACGATCTCCGCTGGGCGGCACGGGCACGCCGCGATCTCTGGGCGCATTCGCCGGTCGAGGTCAATCCAGATAGCCCGAGGCACGGTACGCACCGGGACGCCGAGCGCAATGCCTACTTCGAGTTCGCCACGGATCGGTTGCCTGAAGTCCAGCGAGTCTTGCGGGAATTCGGGTACAGCGAGCGGGCGCGGGTGGAGGTCATGCAAGAGGGAGAAGGCACGGAATGCGTGAATTGCGGCAATATCTCCCCACAAATGACTGCGGTTTGCCCGAACTGCCAGTTCCGCGATATCGATCCGTGCCCTTATTGCATCCGTGAAGTCGCGCGCCTGGCTTATGCTTCGGTCGCCGGCGACCTTTTCCAGTGCCCAATTTGTCGACACCGGGTCCGATTTCAGTTCAACGATCCCCTGTTCGACGCGGACGGGCACTATAACCAGCCGTTGGTGCGCGTCAGTCCTGCCGAGGCGCCGGTCGCCCATGACCTTTGACGAACACGGTCACATCCTGATTACACCCCGCAAACTCCAGCAACGGGCCTTCGCGGATCCCGACGGGCTGATCAATCACTGGCTCCTCCCCGGTACGCCATGCGGCTTCCCCACGTACGCCCAGTATGCCAACTTCATCGACTACTTGACCGGCAAGACGGGGATCCACCCGCATCACTTCTTGTTTCGAGGGAGTACCAAGATCGGTTTCAGCATTTCACCCAATCGGAAGAAGAAAAAGACCTGGAGAAAATTGGGGCCAGGCTCCGACCTGGACTTGGCCATCACCGACCCGCATTTCTATGCCACCCTGGACGAAGAGGTCCGTCGGCACGATCGCCTGCCGGAAAACCGGGTACAGGTCTACCGCTATCGCGCTGGAACTGAATTCGAGGATTATCAGGATCGGGTTTATCATAAGGGCCGGCACGACTGCTATCGGTTCTTCGATTTGCCGCGTGGGTTGGCGTGCTTGATGCAACTGGAAGAAGTGTTGAAGCACGCGCCGATCGCCGACTGCTGTGTGCATCCATTCATCGAATTCAAAGCATTCTTCTTCCGCGACCGTTGGGCGGTCCATCGAAGATACCACACTGACCTCGACGACCTTCGACGAGGACTCACCGCACGACAGGATCCTCTCCCTCAAGCGTTGGACGAACCGCTTCCTGCTGAATCGCCCGACTGACGCATTGGCCGCCAGGAACGGCTGGCTCGGCCAATCAATCCGTGCGCAAGCGGCGAAATACCTGCTTGTCCGACGCTGAACTCACCGCACAGGTATGCCATCTCAGCGTCTGCGGTATTCGTACCAGTTGTCGGAATCGCGATGGTGCCAGCGCGGGCCGTCTGCCCAGCGTTGGGTGGCCACGCCGATGCGGAACGGAAAGATCAAGGCCATGCCGGCGACGAAACCGCCAATATGAGCGGCGTAGGCCACGCCGCCGCCAGTCCCCTTGTCGCCGCCCAGCATGCCCATGCCTTCGATCAGCTGGAGCACGAACCACATACCCACCGCCATCCAGGCCGGCACCTGAGTCAAGTAGCGCAGCATGATGACCGTCACCGTTTTGTGGGGAAACAGCAACAGGTAGGCGCCGAGCACGCCGGAGATGGCCCCGGACGCCCCCAGGGACGGCACCAGCGCCGCCTCGCTGTCCAGGCCCCGCAGGGCCACGGTGAGAAAAACGTGGGCCAGCGACGCGATCAAGCCGCACAGCAAATAGAAGATGACATACCGGACGTGGCCGATGGCGTCCTCCACGTTGTCGCCGAAGATCCAGAGAAACAGCATGTTGCCGGCAATATGGGCAAGCCCGCCGTGCATGAACATCGAGGTCAGCAAGGTCAAGTAGACCGAGATCGGCGTGTGTTGCAGTCCCAGAACCTGAAACGACCGCCCGGTCACCGGATCGCGGACCACGCGGGGCGGCGTCTCCGCGTCCTGGCCGGTCATGATCTCGTAGGGCACGGTGGACCAGGCATAGGTGAAGCGGTCGTTCTCTCCCATTCCCTGGAAGAAGACGTAGACCAGCACATTGATGGCGATCAGCGCGATGTTGACGTAGGGAAATGTGCGACGATCGGAATTGTCGTCGGCCAACGGCATCACCATGACGAGACTCCTGGCGCCGGGCGGCGCTGCAAACCGCGGAAGCGAGGCTGAGGACCATTATCCGGAGAAGATGCGGCGGGGAACAGTGGCCAGCCGCTCTCGGCGGCCCGTGGCGACCGGCGCTGGACTTGACGGCACAGCGCGAATATGCCAGAAGCCCGGCGGACGAATCGCAGGAACCTGCCGGCTGGCGCTCGTTCGGGCCAGTCGGCTCTCGTTCGCGGATGAGGCACAGCGCATGGCCAAGCTTACGACCCCGGCGGCATCCCAGAACGGCGTGCCCCGGAATTCATCCCTGCAATTCAATCAGCTCTGGCAGTTGCCGACCTTTCTGGTCGGCGTGCTGACCCTGACCTCGCTGCTGGCCACCCGGCCGCTCTGGTCGAACCAGCCCGGTTCCCAGGCCGACCGCCACCTGCTGGCCGCGCGCCGGGGCATGGAGGAGCCGCGCCCCGACTTCGACCAGATCATCGCGCGCGTCGAACAGGTCATCTCCAGTCCGCGCAGCACGCCCGTGCAGCAAGGGGAAGCGTATTTCTGGCTGGGCAGCGTTTCCCTGCGCCGCGGCGACCAGAGTTCCGGAGAGGTCGCCGCCATGTTCTGGCAGCAGGC
>JAGVLI010000384.1 GCA_020054355.1 Planctomycetales bacterium
CCGAAGGCGAGCGCTGGGGCGTTTCGAGCGCTCGCCTTCGGCTCGCGGCTAAACGAGTGCGCGGCTAACCGGAAGGAACCTCGATCCATGTCCGAAGCGCCGTCAACGACCATTCCCAAGGACCCGCCGGCCGGCCGTAAGTTCCCGTGCCCGAAGTGCGCCGCCCGGCTCGATTTCGATCCGTCCAGCCAGCACCTGGCTTGCCCCTACTGCGGCTACAAGCAGGAAATCGAGCCGTCCAAGCAGAGTGTCCAGGAGCAGGACTGGGACACCTACTGGAACACCCAGGCTGGCCAGTCGGTCCAGCTGGAAGGCCGGTCCTCGCAGGTGACCTGCGGCGGCTGTGGGGCGGTCGTGCTGCTGCAGGACAACATCGAAACCGACAAGTGCCCCTATTGCGCCACGCACCTGGAGAACAAGCCGGAGTCGGCCCAGGGCATGATTCAGCCCAACGGCCTGTTGTCCTTTGCCGTCTCGCACCGCGACGCCATCAATGCCTTCAACGGCTGGATTGCCGGCCGCTGGTTCGCGCCCACCGGCTTGAAGCAGTTTTCCAACCTCGGCAAGCTGGCCGGCGCGTACGTCCCGTTCTGGACCTACGATTCGATGACCTACACCCGCTACAGCGGCGAGCGCGGCGACGATTACACCGTCACGGAAAGCTACACCGCCACCGAAACCGACGACCAGGGCCAGAGCCGGCAAGTGACCAAGACCCGGCAGGTGACGCGCACCCGCTGGTCCTCGGTCTCCGGCAATGTCCGCCATTTCTTCGACGACGTGCTCATCCAGGCCTCGCAGAGCTTGCCGAAGGACCTGGTCGGCTACCTGGCGCCGTGGGACCTGGACAAGCTGGAAGGCTGCCAGGCGGGTTTCCTCAGCGGCTTCCAGACCGAGCGCTACACGATCGGCCTGCGGGCCGGCTTCGACCAGGCGCGGGAAGTCATGGACGGCGAGATTCGCGGCATGTGCCGGCGCGACATCGGCGGCGACCACCAACGGCTGCACAGCGTCCAGACCCAGCACGTCGGCGTGACCTTCAAGCACATCCTGCTGCCGATCTGGGTCGCGGCGTATCGCTACCACGACACGCCCTATCGCATCCTCATCAACGGCCGCACCGGGCAAGTCACCGGCACCCGGCCGTACAGCTGGTGGAAGATCGGCTTGCTCGTCGCGGTGATCCTGGCGGCGATTCTCGCCGTGGTGCT
This sequence comes from Planctomycetales bacterium, assembly GCA_020054355.1. GTDB lineage: Bacteria > Planctomycetota > Planctomycetia > Gemmatales > Gemmataceae > JAGVLI01. Next base: position 1,212 of record JAGVLI010000384.1, read on the forward strand.
GGCGCTGGGGGCGAGCGGGGCGCTGAAGGGCGAACGCCGGGACGCGAAAACCATGTTCGCCCACAGCGCCCCAACGACCCTCGTTCCCACGCTCCGCGTGGGAACGCACTGCCGCGACGCTCCGCGTCGCGGCGGGGAAACGACCCTCGTTCCCACGCTCCGCGTGGGAACGCACTGCTGCGACGCTCCGCGTCGCGGCGGGGAACTGCCGAGATTCAGGTCCATGCCGGGCGCGCCGCAGAGCGGCGAGGCAGTGCGTTCCCACGCGGAGCGTGGGAACGAGATGCAATCGCTTGCGGGGCCGGAGATGCCGCCCAAACGAACCGGCAATCGGGAAGGCACTTACACTCATCAACCGGCGTGACGATCATGAACCTCGGCACCGAATGGCTGGTGGAAGCCCAGGACTGCGATCCGGAAGCGCTCCGCGACCTCGACGGCATGCGCCTGCTCTGCGCCCGCATCGTCCGCGAACTGGACCTGCACGTCGTCGGCGAGCCGGCCTGGCATCAGTTTCCCTGGTCGGCCGGCGTCACCGGCCTGTACCTGCTGAGCGAATCGCACCTCGCCTGCCATACCTATCCGGAGCTGGGCGTCGCCACCTTCAATCTCTACTGTTGCCGGCAGCGGCCGGCCTGGCCGTGGCAAGACCGGCTGCGCGACCTGCTTGGCGCGGAGCGCGTCACGGTGCGCCAGTTTAGCCGCGAGCCAGAGGCGAGCGTTCCCTCGAGGAGCGTGTCGTGAGCGTACAAGTCAACTGTCCCGGTTGCGGCGCGGGGGTCGAGTTCAAGTTCGGCTCGGGCACGGTCAAGGTCTGCGCCTACTGCCGGTCCGTGGTGGCGCGCGGCGACCGTAAGATCGAAGACCTCGGCAAGGTCGCCGCCCTGATCGACACCGACTCGCCCCTCGAAGTCGGCATGCAGGGAAAGTACCGGGGCAGCCGATTCCACGTCACCGGCCGGGCGCAGCTGGGCCATGCGGCCGGCGGCGTCTGGGACGAATGGTACGTCGCCTTCCCCAACGAGCAATGGGGCTGGCTGGCCGAGGCGCAAGGCCGCTTCTATCTCACGTTCGCCGAGCAGGGCACGCCCGCGCCGGTGCCGGGCTTTCCCCAGCTGGATGTTGGCGAGCGTGTCGCCGTGCGTCGCGGCTTCGAGATGGTCGTCGCCGAAAAGGGCACGGCCAAACGGCTGTCGGCCGAGGGGGAAATCCCTTATCTCCTCCAGCCCGGCGAGCAGGTGAACTACGCGGACCTCTCCGGGCCGGGCGGTTCCTTCGCCACCCTCGATTACAGCGAGGAGAAGCCCCAGGTCTACTTCGGCACCGAAGTCGCCCTCGACGACCTGGGCATCCCCAAGACCGCCAAGAAACGGACGCCGGGCCGCGAGGTCGCCGGCAAGCAGCTGTCCTGCCCCAACTGCGGCGGCGCGCTGGAGCTGCGCGCGCCCGACAAGACCGAGCGCGTCACCTGCCCGAGCTGCGCGTCGCTGTTGGACGTGAACCAGGGCGAGCTGCGCTTCCTGATGACGTTGCAGCCCACCAACGAGCCGCTGATTCCGCTCGGCTCGGTCGGTACGCTGCCCGAAGGACCGCTCACGGTCGTCGGCCTGCTCGAACGCTGCGTCACTTACGACGGCGTGAACTACTACTGGGAAGAATACCTGCTCTACGAGCCGCGCCTCGGCTTCCGCTGGCTGGTGCGCAGCGAGAACCACTGGAGCTACGTCAAGCCCGTGCCGCCCGGCGACGTGGACGGCCGGGGCAAACGGCGCACCTATCAGGGCAAGTCGTTCAAGATGTTCCAGAAGGGCGACGCCGCCGTCAGCTGCGTGCTGGGCGAGTTCTACTGGAAGGTGAGCGTCGGCGAGGTGGTGCAGGCGACCGACTACATCTGCCCGCCGGAGATGCTCTCCCGCGAGGTCAGCACGCTGCAACTGCAAGCGTCCTACGGCGAGGACGGCATCGCCTCGGTGTTGCCGGCGGAAGCCAGCGAGGAGATCAACTGGTCGCACGGCACCTACCTGACGCCCCTCCAGGTGCAGCAAGCGTTCGGGCTGAAGCGGATGCCCTCGCCGCGCGGCGTCGCTCCCAACCAGCCCTTCCTGTACAAGAAGATTTACTTCACCTGGGCCTGGCTCTCGCTGATCGCCGGCGTGCTGGGCATCCTGTTCATCGTGCTGAGCTCCAACCGCCTGGTGTATCAGAAGACTTTCGCCCTGGAACGGCGCACCAGCGTGGATCAGCCGCCCCAGGTGATCTTCAGCGATGAAGCGCAGCCCGTGGAGCTTTCCGGCTGGAAGAACATCCAGGTAACGGTCGAGGCCCAGGTGGACAACTCCTGGGTCGCCGTCGAAGGCGATTTCATCGACGAAAATTCGGGCCTGGTGCAGACCTTCCTGGTGCCGGTGGAATACTATTACGGCGTCGATGACGGCGAATCGTGGAGCGAGGGCGGCCGGTCGAACTACACGATGCTGTCGGCCTTGCCGTCGGGCAAATACACGCTGATGCTGGCGGTTTCCGGCGACCCCAAGGGGCAGCCCGCCTCGATCACCGTGAAGATTCATCAGGGCGTGCCGCGGATGCTTTACGTCTTCCTGTTGTTTTTCGGTCTGTCGATCGTGCCGCTCTGCGTGCTGCTCTATCACTGGAGCTTCGAGCATTCGCGCTGGAAGGAAAGCGATTACAGTCCGTTTTCGAGTTCGTGAGCGAGCGCATTAGCGAGCCGCCTGAAGCGAGCCTCCTGCGTAAGCAGGGGGAGTTAGAACCAACAAGGAACCAATCATGCTGAACACCCTGTACTGGACGCTGGGCGCGTCGATGCTGTTAGGCTATAGTTACGCCTCCGTCACCGGCTGGGAGTTGGGCGACGAGCAGCGCGTGCAGATGTCGGCCGAGGAACGCGCCAAGGGACGGGAAGGCTATCGGAGTTCGCATTTCCTGTTCTGGCACTCGGGCTATCGCGGAGGAAAGTGATGCCAGTTTACGATTGGGCCGCTACGGCGCTGCCGTTACTCGCCCAGACCGACGCGGCGGGCGAGATCCACTGGGGCGGCTTCGGTAAGAACATCCTGGCGGCGGTCCTGTACACCGCCATCGGCCTGTTCTTCTTCGCCCTGGCCTTCTGGGTCATCTGCAAGGTCTGCCCGTTCTCGATCCGCAAGGAAATCGAGGACGACCAGAACACCTCGCTGGCGATCATCATCGGCTCGGTGATCCTCGGCATCGCCATGATTATCTCGGCGGCGGTCCACGGCTGACCGCTCAGCCCGTTTAGCCGCGAGCCGGAGGCGAGCGCTGGGTGAGAGATCGGAAGAG
>JAGVLI010000143.1 GCA_020054355.1 Planctomycetales bacterium
CTGGCCGTCCGGCGAGAACCCCAGACCCAGCAGGCCCGGTTGAGTCAGTTCGATCTTGCCCGTTTCCTGGTTCGTCGCCACGTCCCAGAGCTGGATTGCGCTCGCTACGTTGTTGACGCCGTCGGCGAAAGCGGCGCAGCGGCCGTCGGGCGACAGCGCCGACAGGAAGCGCTGACTGATGCTGGTGCTGGTCTGCCGTAATTTCTCCTGGCCCGTCGCCAGGTCCCAGCGGCGGAAGCCGTCCTGTGCCAGCGTGGTCGCGGTCTTGCCGTCCGGCGACAGCCCCACGGCGCGCACATCGCCTCGATGGCCCGAGATCGAGGAGTGTTCCTTGCCGGTTGTCGCATCCCAGTATTGCAGGCGGTCATTGTTCAGAAAACTCTGTGCGAGCAGGTGCTTGCCGTCCGGCGCGAAGACCAGGTAGGCGAGGTTCTGTTCCCGTTTCCAGAGTTCCTTGCCGGTCTGGATCTCATGCAAGCTGACGGTAGGGCCAGCGCCTGAGCGGCGATAGCTCAGCATGGCCAGTGATTTGCCGTCGGGACTGAAGATGGGGCGGGGCTGCTGCTGTTGCTCCGCGTCGGGGTCGCCCAGCCGCCGGATTTCCTTGCCGGTGGACAGGTCGAGCAGGCGAAGCGTATTTTCGTTGTCGGGATAGGCATACAGCCGGCCGTCCGGCGAGGGAATCGTGGGGCCAGGATTGATAAACGACGGCTTGCCGGCTTCTTCAAGCAGCTGCACCTTGCGGATTTCCTTGGCGGTTTCCAGGTCCCATTCGACCAGGCGCACCTTGGTCATCGCGCTGCGCCTGCGGGAGCGCGCCGTGCGAATCTCCATCAGCGTTTTGGCTTCCCGGCCGAACTGGAGGACGGCCGTCGGGTGAAGGTCCTCCACCTCGGGATCGTTCGCCTCCCCGAAAGTCCGCAGCTGCTTGGCGGTCTCCGTGTCGAAGAGGCGAATCAGGCCGTCGCTGCTCCGGCAGACGAGCTTCTTGCCGTCGGGGCTGAAGACCGGATTGGACATGCTGGACCGGCCGATCCGCTCGATCGCTGCTCCGGGCTTGCCGGTTGCCGCCTCGTGGAAGTTCATCGCCCCACCCGGGCCTTCGACCAGCACCTGACGGCCATCGGGCGCGAACGCCAGCGGACGATAAGTGATCGACTTGCTTTCGTTCTTGAGGTTCCAGAGTTCCTTGCCGGCCGCGACGTCCCAGAGACGCAGCGTCTTGTCCAGGCCGCCGACCGTAGCCAGGTAGCGGCCATCTGGAGTAGCCAAGGATGGTGTGAAAAAGACGCGGGTCTCTTGTCGCTGGGAAACGCCGAAACGGCGCAGTTCCTTGCCGGTCGGGGCTTCCCAGACCCGCGCCACTCCATCCTGACCGACGGTGAGGACTTCCTTGCCGTCGGCAACGAAGGTCATCAGCATGGGCGCATCCGGGCAGCACCAACGAATGCTTCCGAGACGCAGCAGCGCGCTGGCGGGCAACGGATCGCCGCTCAGGTCGAGGCGTGAAGCATCCAGGCCCACTGGCTTCGGCGGCGCCTCCGCGCGAACGATGGCGACACAATTCAACAGCAAAGCGAAAAGCAGGGCGAAGCGTGTGGCCGGGGCAACCATGAACGGAGACTCCTTGCTGGCCTGGGGCTGGGCGCGCTGGCGACGTCGAGCCGCCTGGAATAGACGAACGAGGCGGGCGAAAGCCAACCCGCCCGCCGCCGAAGTGGCCGGCATTCAGATGCAGAAGTAACACTGCGGTCGAGGAGATGTTGGCGAGTACACTCGCTGCGCGCGCAGAGGCGCGCCGACTGGTGGTCGCTTTTCACCGTGAATTGAAGAGGGTTCAGGGAAGCGGCTTGAGCTTGATATTCTTGTACCAGACCGGGCTGCCGTGGTCGTCCCGAAAACCGATGCGCCCGGAGCGCGGCAGGTCCTTGAGGGCCAGTTTCGTCAGGCGCTGCGCGGTGCCGTCGGGCCGCTTGCCCGCCGTGGTCCACTCGTCCAGGTCGAGTTGATTGATCTTTTCACCGTTCAGTTCCACCTGAATCAGGTTCTTGTTGACCGCGATGACCAACGAATTCCATTCCCCATCGGTCTTGACCGCGTTCTTGCTCGGCGCGCGCAGTTCGTGGCGGAATGAGCCAGTGCAGTTCGGTCCCAGCCGCCGGCCTGCGCCGTAGATGTCTACTTCGAGTCCCGCCGCCTCGGCGTCCGGCGGAGTGCCGCCGACGCGCAGGATGATCCCACTGTGGGTATCCTTGGGGGCCGGCGGCAGTCGGACATCGACCTTCAGCACGTAATTCTCGTACTCCTTGGCCGTGTACAGATGGCCCGGCGGCACGTACTTGGCCCGGCCGCCGAACAGGCAGGTGCGGATCGCGCCGTCCTCCACGATCCACTTGCAGTAATTGAGGGTCGAACAAGGTCGAAAGCCGTCCAGGTCCGAACCGTTGAACAGCAGAACGAAGCCGTCGGCCTTTTCCGCGGCGGTCAATTCGTTATCCGCGGCTTGAACCGCCGAAGGCCCGGCAGCCAGGCCCAGCACCAGCAGCCAGCTAAACCAGCGAGCATTCATGGGAAACTCCTGCATCAAGGCCAGCATGGCCTACTTGATCGGTTTGAGCTTGATGTTCTTGAGCCAGATCGGAATGCCATAGTCGTCGCGGAAGCCGATGGCGCTTTTCGCCGGCATGTCCTTGAGGGCCATCGGCAAGAGATGGGCGGAGCCGTCGGGCCGCTTGCCCAGCGTGGTCCACTCGCTCAGATCGAGGCGGTTGACTTCAACGTCATTCAGGACCACCACGATCTGCTGCCTGTTGACCGTGGCCACCAGGGAGTTCCATTCACCCGCCGGCTTGACCGCGAGCTTGGCAGGCGCCTTGATGCCGTAGCGAAACGCGCCCGTGCAAAAGTAGCCGAGCTTCCGCGCCGGCCCGAACAGTTCCACTTCCAGGGCCGGCTGCGGCCGGATGTCGGGCTTGCCCGCCACGCGCAGGATCACGCTGCTGTGACCAGTCTCGGGGTCCGGCCCCGTGTGGAAATCCACTTTCAAGACGAAGTTCTCGTAGTCGTCCACCGTCCAGAGCGGATAAGGCTCGAAGTTGGGGTCTTTTTCCGGCGTCGCCGGTGTCAATGTGATGACACCGTCCTGCACGAACCACTTGTTATAGCCGCGCTTCGGATGGCTACGAAAACCGTCGAGGTCCTTGCCATTAAAGAGCAGGACGTAGCCTTCCTGCTTCTCCTGGGCGGTCAACTCGTTGTCGGCTGCGCGCGCCGGGAGTCCCAGCAATGGCAAGCAGAGCAACGCCATCCAACAGGAAAATTTTCGGTGGGTCATGTTTGGCTTTCGTCGGTCGAGAGATTTTCAGCCCAGCGCGGCCCATTCTATCCGGCCAATCGGCGGAACGATGGCGGATATACTGGTAATGCTCAGGCAATGTCTTTGTGTCAATCCAGTCAGCCGATGTTGCTGAAGGCGCTGCCGCTGACACATTTCTTGAAGGTATAATGGAGCCAAGCAGCCACGCTCCACTGGAGGATGGTGAAGTGCCCTTGCTCGATCACTTTCATGGCCCGCTGAGCGAACGACGGCCCTGGGAATCGTTTCATACGACCTGGGCGAGCGCGCTGGCCGATGTGCTCAACCGCGATGTTTTGCCGGCGGGTTTCATCGCGCTGGAACAGGTGCATGCCGGAGCGGCGATCGAAATCGATGTCGCCACTTGCGCCGAAGGTCCAAGCACGACCAGCAACAGCGGGCCGGGCGGACAAGCCGGAGGCCGCGTACCGGGAGGCGTGCCAGCGCCGGCGAATTGAAATATAGTTCAGTGACAGTCGTGTGGTTTTGGACACAGGCAGGAGTGTTTGGCGATGAACTACCTTCACCAAGAATTGGAAGCGGGGCCGGAGGACCTCATTGAAGTCGAAGCCGACGGCCAGGCCAACGTCATGCTCCTCGATCCAACCAATTTCGAGCACTACCGCAAAGGCGAAACCTTTCGCTACCAGGGCGGCCTCGCTCGGGTTTCACCGGTGCGGCTGGTCCCTCCCCAGAATGGAAAATGGCATGTCGTGGTGGATCTCGGAGGGTATGGCGGGCGGGTCCGCGCCGGCGTGCGGGTGGTCCACTGCGTTCCTGTCAACCTGGAGACGGCGTATCAAGAGGCGTGCCATCGCCGACGAATGGGCGAAGCACTGGGGTGAATAACCGGATCGAGTCGAGAGGATTGAACATGACCACGCTGCATGTACAACTGGTGGGTGGCCAAGCGTTCTTGCCGCTTCCGGAACTGGAACGGCTGATCGAACTGGCACGTCAATGCGAACCAATCGACGTACAGTCATGCCAGGACGACTTGCACAGCCTGGGGCTGTCATTGCTCGCTCAACAAGGCGGCGCGTTCGACTGGCTGGCCGAAGAAGAGGACCAGTATTCGCTTGACGACCTCAAGGTACGGTACCGATGAAACGCGGCACCTTCGTCTTGAGTCCTTTTCCCTTCACTGACCTAACTGGTCGGAAGGTTCGTCCGGCGTTGGTGGTTTCGCGGACGGATCGATCCGGCAGTGATGTCGTGCTGGCATTCCTCACGACCTATCGAGGCCAATCGCCCTTATTGCCTACCGATTTGCTGCTGCTGGACACCGAACCGGACTTCGCCCAAACGGGCTTGAAGGGCAGCGCGCTGCTCAAACTCGACAAATTGGTGACGCTGAATACGTCGATTCTGCACGGAGAACTTGGCGAACTGCCATTGGCGTTGGTGAACGAAGTGAACGTCCGGCTCCGGTATGCCCTGGACTTGTAACATGCTGGAAAGGCATGCCATCGGCGCGAAAAGCACCCCGGCTCAGATTTCCGATGAACTTGAGCCGGGGTGCCATTAAACCAAGAGGCAGTCGGTAATCAGCTCGCTTCGCGCAGATCGGCCAGCTCTTCCTTGACCGCCGCGTAGTGGCTCGGCTCCATCGTGAACGCCGCCGTGCCGCTGGTGAAATTGCGCAGCTCGGACGTGTAGCCGAACAACTCGGCCAGCGGCACGTAGGCGTGCAGCTGGCAGCGGCCGCGGTCCAGCGACGTATTGAGGATTTCCCCGCGCCGCCGGCTGACGTCGCGCGTCAGATCGCCGAGGTAGTTGCCCGGCGCGTGGACCATGACGTTCATGATCGGCTCCAGCAACTGCAGGCCGGCCTTGAGCTGCGCGTCGCGGAAGCTCTCGATGGCCGCCAGCTTGAAGGTGTCGGCCGAGCTGTCCACATCGTGGGCCTTGCCGTCCAGCAGGGTCGCCAGGATGTCCACGCACGGGAAGCCGTACTTGGCGCCCTTGACGCAGCCCAGCCGGAAGCCCTGCTCCACGGACGGCACGTACTCCGTCGGCACCGAACCGCCGAAGATCTTGTCGAGGAAGTAGAGGTTGTTCGGCTCGGGCTTCTCGCCCTCTTCTTCCCGTTCGGCGGCCAGCTCCTCGATCCTTTCCTTGCTGAGCGGCTCGTAACGCATGTAGATGACGGCATACTTGCCGCGGCCGCCCGACTGCTTGATGTAGCGCGTCTCGAACTCGATCGGACCGGCCAGCCGCTGGCGGTAAGCGACCATCGGCCGCCCCGCCGTGACCTGGACGCCGTGGTCGCGCTGCAGCTTGTGGATGGCCACTTCGAGATGCAGCTCGCCCATGCCGCTCAGGATCAGCTGGTTGGTTTCCGCGTCCGTCCGGGCGCGCAGCGTCGGGTCGTCGCGGACCATCTTGCCGAGGGCGTCGGCCAGCTTGGTCTCGTCCGTGTTCTTCGCCGGGATCAGCGACTGGGCGATGACCGGCTCCGGGAAACGAATCTCGTCGAGCGCGATCGGCTGGTCCTGGGCGCAGAGCGTGTGGCCGGTGGAGGTCAGTTTGAGGCCGACCATGGCCACGATCTCGCCGGGGCCGGCGACTTCGAGGCGCTCGCGCCGGTCGCCCATCAGCCGGTAAATATGGCTGACGCGCTCGGTGCGCTTCAACGTTGCATTCAGGAAAGTATCGCCGGGACGCACTTCGCCGGAATAAATGCGCACGAAGATCAAGTCGCCGTGCTTTTCGGAGACGGTCTTGAATGCCAGCCCGCTGAACGGTTCCTTGGGGTCCGGCTTGCGCTCGGTGCGCTCTTTTTCCTTGGCCCTGCTGGGCACGAAGCCTTCGACCGGCGGCCGGTCGGACGGCGCCGGCAGATACTGATTGACGGCGTCCATGAGCAAGCGGACGCCGTGGTACTCCTTGGCCGAGCCGGTGAGCACCGGCGTCAGCTTGCCGGACAGCGTCCCGGCCCGCAGCGCGCGGCGCAGCATTTCCTCGGGCACGTCCTGGCCTTCGAGGACGAGTTCGAGCAGTTCGTCGTCGGCATGCGAGGCGGCCTCGAGCAGGTGCTCGCGCCATTCCTTCGCCAGTTCGCGATGGGCCTCGGGAATCTCGACCCACTGGTACTTGAAGTGGCCAGGATCTTTCGGGTCCTGCTGCCAGAATTTCATGCGCACCAGGTCGATGACCCCGGTGAACTCGCTCGACTGCCCTGCCGGCAGGGCGCAGACGGCGGGGATGATTTGTAGCTTTTCCTTCATCTGCTCCAGGCAGGCGAAGAAGTCGGCGCCCATGCGGTCGAGCTTATTGATGAAGGCGATGCGCGGCACGCGATGGCGGTTGGCCTGGTGCCAGACGGTTTCGCTCTGCACCTCGACCCCGCCCACGGCGCAAAACACGCCGACGGCGCCGTCGAGGACGCGCAGCGAGCGCTCCACCTCGGCGGTGAAATCGACGTGGCCGGGCGTGTCGATCAGCGTGATCTGCTTGCCGTCCCAATCGAGGGTGACGGCAGCGCTGTTGATGGTGATCCCCTTGGCCTTCTCCAGCGGATCGAAGTCGGTGGTGGTGTTGCCGTCATCGACGTCGCCGGCCTTGTGCTTGGAGCCGCCGAAGTAGAGGATGCGCTCCGTCGTCGTCGTCTTACCGGCGTCCACGTGCGCGATGATGCCAATGTTCCGCAGAGTCTCGAGCATGGTCTATCTCGCCCCCGCTCCCCAGGCCCAGGGAAGGGGCGTCTCCCAATAAGAAAAAATGCGGCAGCTGGAACCCAATTTCCAGTCCCGCAAGAAACGCAATCCGGGGACAATAGTTAGATACGTCCCGGAACGCAATGGATTCAGGCGAACCCAGCGCGAAACCATTATTCTATCAATTATTAAAATACGGACCAGAGCAGTGCGAAAGTTGAATGAAAGTATGGGAATTGATGAAAATGACCAAGTTGCCCGCGCTGCGGGAACGCGGCACCCAATAAACTGCGGAAAATGAAGCGGTTGTAGGGAAAATGCCCGCGTGGCAGGCGCGGGGCAGGGGAAACGCGGAATTCGCAAGTGACCTTGGTTGGCCGGGTGACGATAGTTATACTGCTCGACTCTTCAAGGAGTGGCTGTCCCACCCAACTTTGCCTGATTTATCCAGATTCAAGGAAGATAGGCGATGTCGGCAACCGTACCCGCAGTCAACTACTGGCCGCAAAACTCTTGTGCCAAGGCCTTCTGGGGCCAGCACGAATTGCCGCCTTATCAACAACTTCTTCAGGACACGATTTCCTGGCTGGACCTGCAGCCGGGACAGCGCTGGCTGGACCTCGGCTGCGGCGGCGGTCAGTTGACGCGGGCCTTGTGGCAGACCACCGAAGGCGGACTCGAGGAAATCGTCGGTTCGGACTGTGCCGCCGCCAACGCCTACGCTTTCGAGAAGCTGCGCTCCCGCGTGGAACCCTGGTCGGGAGACCGGATTCGCTTCGTCGTTTCCGACTTCAGCACCGGGTTGCCGTTCGCCGAGGACGATTGCTTCGACGGCGTGGTGTCCGGCTTGGCCATTCAGTATGCCGAATCGTACTCCCCCGAAACTGGCCGCTGGACGACCAACGCCTACGACGCGGTGCTGAAGGAAGTGTGTCGGGTGCTACGGCCGGGCGGCCAATTCGCGTTTTCCGTGAACATCCCCGAGCCGTCCTGGTTGAAAGTGGCGGCGCTGTCCGTCTTCGGCTTCTTCGGCGCCCGGAGTCCAGGCCGCTACCTCCACAAAGCCTATGCCATGTGGCGCTACGGCGGCTGGCTCAAGACGCAGGCGCGGAAGGGCCGCTTCCACTACCTGCCCCGCCCGCTCGTGGTGAAAAAACTGCAAGCGGCGGGCTTCGTGCAAATCGAGCGTCGCCGCAGCTTTGCCGGCCAGGCGTACCTGTTCCGCTGCCGGAAGCCCGAGTGACCTGAAGACGATGAATGGATGAAACGCCGGCGCGGGCGAAGCACGACCCGCGCCGGCGTTTCGCGTTTTCGGCATTTCGCGGGCGGAGTCAGCAACAGCCTGTTCGGTCCGCACAGCGGACCCTACGAAATTCCGTAGGGTCCGCTGTGCGGACCGAACCATCGGCCGCCGCAGGCGATCGGAAATTGCCCTAACCGAGTCGATTGCGCGCCAGGAACTCCGCGCCCCAGCGATAGTGATCGAGCAGGCCGCTGGTCGGCCGACCGAGCAGGTGATGCGCCAGAAA
>JAGVLI010000490.1 GCA_020054355.1 Planctomycetales bacterium
TCTGCTAGCGCTGCTCGAGGCAGCGCTGCTCGCCGCCGACGAACCGCTGACTTTGCGCCGGCTGGCCACGGCTTCGGGCATAGCCGACGCCGGAGAGACGCGCAAGCTAGTGCGGCAACTGCAGGGCCTGTATGACCGCGACGGCTCGGCATTTCAGGTGGAGGAGATCGCGGGCGGGTTTCAATTGTTGTCGCGACCAGAGTTTCATCCCTGGCTCGCCCGCTTGAAGCGCGCCGTCGCCGAGACTCGCCTGAGCGCCCCGATGCGGGAAACCCTGGCGATCATCGCCTATCGGCAGCCGATCGTGCGGGCGGATGTGGAAGCGATTCGCGGCGTCCAGTGCAGCGAAATCCTACGGCAGCTGATGGAGAAGGGCTTGATCCGCATCGCCGGGCGGGATGCGTCGCTGGGCAGGCCAGTGCTGTACGGAACGACGAAGAAGTTCTTGCAGGTCTTCGGTCTGAAGAACCTCCGGGATTTACCCGAAGGGGAGCAACTCAAGGCGCCGCCGGTGGCGGAGGAATGAGTGTCAGCAAAGGTTCGGTCAGCGGCTGAGGTGGAAGGTTTGTCGAAGGCCCGTTCCAGTTTTGAGAAATGGCGGAAAGGCACGAGCGGATTCGCGGCAGCATAACTCGTCGATTCGACGAAACGAACCAGGCCTCTCGAACCCGTTGATTTTCGTCGAGATAAACGCTGAACGTGCCTCGCGGTCCTGTCCACATGGCATCGGGCGGCGCGCCGACCGCCGAACTCACACCAATGCACAACAACAGGGAAGTTTTGCGCGGCTCGTTGGGCGGGCCGAGCAGCTCGGTGACTTCTTCCAACTTCATGCCGTCGGCGATGCGTGCGCAGTTTCTTTCGGACAACGGATCGAGCAGCTCCGGTCCATGAACCATGCCGGCACCAACGGCGATCATGGAAAATGCCAGCAGTCCAATGGCAAACCGCGTCCGCTTCATGACATCCTCCCTGTGGTGGCGAGTGGGGAGGAGTGATACTAATCAGCAGGACGCGGAGACGCCAGACGATTTGGTAGGCCGCTATTGGCGAACTTCGATCAACGGATCGGCGCTTTGGCCTTCCCGAAGGACGAACCCACGTTCAGCGCCTTCTGCTGCCACTGCTTCAGTTGTTCGCGCGGGCCGTCGAACTCCTGGGCGGCGATGTAAGCCAGGCCGGCCAGCAAGAGGTAGGTAGCCGCGGTGGCTCCCCAGGAGGGCGAGAAGAACTTGAGCGCGGTGCCGGCGAACTGATTCAGCTTGATTTTCGCGCCCATGATGTCCACGCTGCACAGTTCGTCCAGAACCAGGTGGGACAGGAAGCCGAGCATGACGCCGCCTGCCAGGTAGTAGCGCACCAGGTCGTTCGGATGGTGATAGAGCAGGAAGACGGCCAGGCCGGCGATCAGCATGGCGGGGACGCTGTGAAACATGCCGCGATGCACCGTCGATTTCCTGAAGATCGCCGCCGCCCCGTAGCGGATGAAGAAGTGGACCGACGCCAGGATCAGCAAGACCTGTTCGAGCGGCAGTTGCGCACTGAGCAACCGAGGCAACATCAGCAGCGGAATGACGACCGCAGCGCCCCCGAAGAGCGCCCGCACCGGCACGCCGCTGTCGCTGTCGAGATCGGGCAGCATGCCGCTGGCGGCCGTCAGTCCCGCCCCCAACAACGCGGAGACCCAGTCCATTTGCCAGTAGTAAAGCGCGGCCGCTCCGTAGCCGACGCCCAGAATGGTCGAGAACGCCAAATGCCCGCGATAACTGGCCATGCGTGATCCTCCTGACTGACGAACGGCGGTCAGTCCGCCGCCGTTCTCCTGCTTCCTGATTCGCTCTCATCGCAATCCCATCGCACAAAAGCAAGGCGAACCGCCGCGCCGATTTTTCGCTGCGCGCCTTCCAGCCGGGCAGTGTACACGAGTATAATAACGATGGAGAAAACGAGGGGTTTGTCCGTGGGAGGTGATTCATGGACAATCAGACGATTGCCCGCATTTTGCTGGAGTATGCCGGCTTTCTCGGCGGCCACGATCTCAACCTGTATCGCCGGCGCGCCTATCGTCGCGCTGCCGAAATCCTGCTGAGGCTCGAGGAGCCGGTCGAACGAATCATCGAAGAAAAAGGCCGGCGCGGGTTGGAAACGCTGCCGGGCATCGGTTCCCACCTCAGCTACACCATCGAGGGACTGGTCCGCACGGGGGAATTCCGTACCTTTGCGGAGAAGCGGGCGGCGCGGGCAAGCCGCTCCGCGGTCGGACAGAATTGATGGCTTGCGAAACCGTAAGCGGTCAGGAAGCGGCGGAGTGAAAGCGATGATCCAGCGCGTCCGCAGTTTGCTGGAAATGATCCGCTTCAGCCATACGCTGTTCGCCCTGCCCTTCGCGCTGCTGAGCGCGACGCTTGCCTGGCACGAAGCCTGGCAGTCCTGGCCGCAATTCTGGCTGCAACTGACCGGCATCCTGCTGTGCATGGTCTTTGCCCGCAGCACCGCGATGGCTTTCAATCGCCTGTCGGATCGGGATGTGGATGGAGGCAATCCGCGCACCGCCCGCCGCCATCTGGTCACGGGTGAACTCAGCGTCGTCGCGGTTGGGATTTTCACCGTCGTTTGCGCACTCGGCTTTGTGGCCAGCACGACGATCTTCCTCCTTGCGGAGCCGGCCAATCCCTGGCCGCTGTACCTCGCGCTGCCGTTCCTCCTGTTCATCTGCGCCTATTCGCTCACGAAGCGCTTCACCGCATTGTGCCATTTCTGGCTGGGCGCTTCGTTGCTGCTCGCACCCCTGGGAGCCTGGATCGCGATTCGCGGCCTGGACCGGCTGGAAGTGGCGTTCGTGCTGGGCGCTGCTGTCTTCTTCTGGGTGGCGGGCTTCGACATCCTCTATGCCTGTCAGGACGTGGAGTTCGACCGCCAGGCCAAGCTGCACAGCGTCCCCGCGCGGCTGGGCGTGCCGCTAAGTCTGCGCGTGGCAATGCTCTGCCATTTTCTCATGCTGGCGATGCTGCTGGTGCTGTACTGGGTGGCGCAGCCGCACCTCGGCTTAATCTATCTGGTCGGGCTGGGACTCATTGCCGCGCTGCTCGCTTACGAGCACTGGCTGGTCCGGCCCGACGATCTGAGCCGCGTGAACCAAGCGTTCTTTCAAGTGAACGGCGTGGTCAGCGTGGGTTTGTTCCTGCTGGTGCTGGCGCAACTCTGGATCGGCAAGTGAGGCCGCAAAACCAAGAGAACGAGCAGCAGGAATGTACGCCTGCGGCTCGTTCTCGATATTGCCGCCAGCCACGAACGCCGGCCAAAAGCGTCACCGTTAGTAGCGGAAGCCGCCCGTCAGACGGAGGCCGTAGAGACCGAGGTCGGCATTCTTATCCGAGACTTCCGGATCGACCAAGATGGTGATGATGTCGTTATTGGCCGCGTTGCCCGCGCCGAACCAGACCTGCGCCACGAACGCCGCCTGGAAAAAGAAGTTGAAGTTGCCAACGTTCCGCGAATACTCGCCGCCCAGTTCGAGGTCCCAGACCGGCAGCAGGTCATCGTTCTCCTGCCTGGCGCTCAACGCAAAGTTGACTGTGCCGTCCGAAAATTGGCCATCGGCAAATTGACGACCGCTGCCGAAGAGCAGTGAACCGCGCGTGCTGCCGATCAAGGCGAACCCAGAATTCCCCAAAGTGTAGCCGCCCTCCAGCGCAATGGTCGGACCGACTCCGCCGAAATTGTGTCCTGAGTCGATCCTCACGGCTCCGTCAGCGGGATCCAAGGGAGTAATCGTGGCCCGATAGGATTGCGAAACATAGGCGTAGCGTGCGCCCACGGATGCGAGCAGGCGGCGGTTGCCGCGCAGATTGCCGTAGGTGCCTTCGAGATCGAGGGTGCGGATGCGCAGTGAACTGCCAACTCTGAGCACATCCCCTTCGTCGAGGTCGAAAAACTCCGTGGTGCCGATGCCGAGGGGGGCGGCGCTGCCGACGAAACTATCCTCGGCCGCAACGGCCGACAATTCCTGACTGTCGTTGTACCACCAGCCGCGCGCCCGAGCTCCGAAACCACTGGGGGACTGAACCGCGCCCCAAACAAATGGTGCGGCGCTGCGATCGTAGTCGAAATCGACTTGACTGGTGCTGAACGCCCCGCCACCTTCGCCGCCGTCGAAGATCGTCGTGGCGACCGCAAACGCGGGATTCGTTTTCCAGTGCGGCTTGACGATGTCCACGCCGGCACCGAAAGCAATGACCCAGACTCCGGAGTCATCAAAGCCGTCGCCGAAGGTCGTTTCCGGGGCGCGTGCA
>JAGVLI010000541.1 GCA_020054355.1 Planctomycetales bacterium
GGCCGCGTTGACGGCCGGCAAGGGGTCGGCCTTTCTGCGCGGCCATCCAGCGCAGCGCTGGGCACGGCAAGCGTTGTTCTTCCTGGTCTGGTCGTGTCCCCGGCCAGCGACGGACGCGACCTTGGCTGAACTGGCAGGGACCGCGAACCCCGCAAGTTGTACCTGGCAGCCATGAGAGTCGATCCGGGCAGGCCGGAGCGGCGAGGTGGGGCGCTGGGCGGGGTGTTCACCAGTTCTGCCGCGCGAGCAGGCTCAAAATGCCTGAAAAACCACCATTTTGGCGTTCGGTCTCCACAGCAGAATCAGCGAGCCAAGTGTTGGTGTCAAATTAGCAGGCTTTTCCCAGAAAACTCGATTCAATCCTGGGCAGCAATAGCCGTGCTAGTGCCATGTCAAACGATCTGTTGCCTGAACGAGAAAAGGGGTGGCACGCTCGGCGTACTCGCCGGGCGTAGGAGACGCTCCACCCAGCGGAACGACTATTGTTGGCTGCCCGACCGACGCGCCGGGAATCTCGGCGGTTTGTCCGGTCGCCGATGGTTCCTATGCCGCGCGCCTATTGACTCGTAGGTCCATCGAGTGATTTGAGGTCCGCTCCTAGGCCAGCGGCCTCATACCACCAGAAGGATCCCTCACCGATTGCCGTCGAGTCGATTCCAGTCACCGCCGACCGGAACCGCTTTGGGTCCCGCTCGCCCATAAACGCCAGTAGGCACTCGGCAAGCTGAGCGACGCTGCTGTTGACGAACTGGCGGGTGCGGAACTTATCCTCATGGTTCAACAGCACGACGGTCCCCGTTCCCTGTTCCACGCAGATCGGGTTGCCGGCTCCATCGGAACCGATCATGCGGTACGGCCCCAGTCGTTCGCGGTCCGCTGGCAACCAATAGGTCTCGTCGGCGGGAGCGTACACCTCCCAGATTGGCAATGGTCGTGACGCCCGATCAAAGGTGAGATAGGGCGCAGCGTCGCTCGGCAGCCAGTCAGCTCCGCAAGCGGCCATTTCGATCCCCACGTCATCGAAGCCGCATTCGGACGACTTGCGGTTCCAACGCTGGGCAAACGACTCGGCCATTCGATGCACCCTCTGTCGCTTAGAGCGAAAGGAAACAATGAAACGTAGGTCAGGCTTTCCAGCCTGACTGTCAGGCTTTCCAGCCTGACCTACGCCATTTCTTCCGAACGCTCTTAACACTGATGGGAATCTCACCGGCCGATCCGATCGCCGGCGACACCCGGCGCTTCGATCCGTCTGCCGATTCACTAACCCTGGATGATGCGGTCGTATTCGGCGTGCGATCCAATCCAGAACCATACCGGACCATCGTCGCCGTTCACCGCCAGCGCCCGATAGCCGATCCCGACGCGCACGGACCAAAGTCGCCCCACGTGCTTGAAGTGCAAGGAGGGATGATGGGGATTGGTGCGCAGCAGTTCGTAATTGGCATCGGCCAGCCGCCGCACGTCCTCGGGCAACCGCTGGTAACACGCCCAGAAGTCCGAGGTGGTATGGTGGTTCATAGCGGCCGAGTCCGCCCAGCACGGTGTTCGGCCAAGGCGCGCTCGGCCAGAACATCCAGACGGCCCGCGCGCTCGTCCTGCTCGATTTGCGCATCCCACTCGGCTTCGGCCCGCTCGTTCAGCCAAGCCCGAATCTGTGCCACTTGTTCCGGAGGCAACTGGGCAATCGCAGTGGTGATCGCCTCGACGGTAGACATGCCAATCCCTCCACGGCGAAGTCACTTCACTATCAGGGTACCATAAATTTCACTTCCTGGCGACTCGCATCAAGCAGCAAGATACTCCTCACTCCACCGGCACCAGCTTGATCGACTTCAGATCGAGCAGCGGGCTGGCGTACAGCTTCACCCCGGCGCGGAAGGTCAGGCGTTGCGCTCCCGCCGACAGCACGATCTCGCCGACCTGGGCTTGCTTGTAGTTGTCCCAGCCGCCGGTGCCCGTGGCCTTGTTGCGCAGCTCGTTCGTGCCGGCTTGCAGCACGTAGGTCTTGCCGGCGGAGTTGTCGGCCAATGCCCAGTCGAGCCAGACGGCGTACTTACCCGTCTTCTTCACGTCCACGGACCACACTGCCTGATCGTCGTCGCTGTTCCAGTAGCCGAGGTTGCCATGCTGCTTCTCCAGCACCAGCGACGTGCCGTAAATCTCCGCCGTCGCGGCGGACAGCAGCAGCGAACCATCGGCGGCGGGCTTCACGGTTTCGGGCTTGTTGCCAGGGAATACCTTCGGCTTCGCGGCCGGGGTCGCCGAGCGCACGAACTCGATCAGGTCGGCCATGTCTTGCGGCGTCACGTCCTTCTCGACCCCTTCGGGCATCGCCGATTTGCCGGTGCTGATAAGTTCCTCCAGGTCGCCGCGCAGGATGGTCTGCTGCTTGCCTTCCTGGGCCAGCAGCGTGATGCTGTTGCCCGTTTCCGCTGACAGGATGCCGTTGAAGGTCTGGCCGTTCTTGATCAGTGCGGTGTAGTTGACGTAGCGGGTTTCCACGACTCGGTTCGGATCGAGGATGGCAATCAGCAAGCCTTGCGGCGACTTGTCGCCCACCGCCGCCAGGTCCGGGCCGACGATATGGCCGACTTCGCCCAGCTTATGGCAGACGGCGCAGGTCTTGGCATAAACCTTGCTGCCCCGCGCCGCGTCGCCGGGCATGGTCTTGGCGGTCTGGTACTGCTCGATCAGCTTCTGTCGATCCGGAGCGATGGCATCGGCGAACAGCTTGACGGCCCGCTGGCGGATGGCAGTGTCCTTGTGTTCGAGCAGCCGTTGGCGGCGGCCGGCGTCGAGTTCCGAGGACGCCAGCTGCTTGCGGTCGATGGCATCGAGCGTGGCCAGCAGCCATTCCGGACGACGCATCAGCACGTCGAACGCCTGGGAACGCA
>JAGVLI010000455.1 GCA_020054355.1 Planctomycetales bacterium
CATCCGAGCGCGGAACCGCTCGATCGTATCCTGCGCGCCCAGCATCAGCACGCAGTTGGGCGACAGGCAGGACGAGACGCCGATCACGCCCTTGCCCTTCTGATTGATCTCCACGCACAGCCGCTGCACCGCGGCCAGGTCGAGGATCGGGCCGCGCGAGAACAGGATGCCCATCGTTACGTCGTTGGCCAGGGCGACCGAATCGTCGGCCAGCGCCAGCAGCACGCGCAGCAGGTCGTCCCGGCCGTACATGCCGGTCGCGATCAGCGCCGAGGCTTCGCCGAGGCTGTGGCCGAAGGTCAGCTTGGCCCCGCGCAGGGACACGCCGAAGAACTGCTCGAGCAAGCGGAGCTGGGCCAGCGAGACAGTCACGATCAGGGTGACGTCTTCCGCGTAGCTGGTCAAATCCTGGGTTTCCCGGCACTCGCGCACCCGGTTCACCAGATCGACGGATCGGCCGAGCGCTGCCGAGGCCAGCGCGGAGCCATCGCGCAGCGCCAATTCGACGAATGGCCCGTAGGCTGGATGGGCCAGCAGCTCCGGCGTGCGGCCCAGGTTGGTCACGTTGTAGCCGCGAAAGGCGAATGCGGTGGCAGCCAGACGGCTTCGGACCTGGTCGGGACGCATCGTCATGAATGCAGCACCTCGTCGAAGAGCGGGCCTTCATCCACGATAGCCGATGCTACCGAAGAATATCAGAGACGTTGTCCGGCCGTGGGTCAGGTTTCCAACCTGACAGGGCGTCCCAATCGTGCGGGGCAAAGCTGACAAGGAGCCCGATTGGGGCGCCAGCGTCAGGTTGGAAACCTGACCCACGGCAGGGCGGGCGCGCCGTTTGCAAGCTGCCTCTATTCTCTGTTCGGCGCTTCAGGCATAGGATGAGCCGTGCCCTTTCCACCGGCTGCACTTCCAGGAAAACGAGGCCATGCTGGCAGACGACCCGCTGTGGTACAAGGACGCGATCATCTACGAACTGCACGTCCGTGCCTATCACGACTATGTCGGGGACGGCATGGGCGACTTCCGCGGGCTGACACAGAAGCTCGACTATTTGCAGGACCTGGGCGTGACCGTCATCTGGCTGCTGCCCTTTTACCCGTCGCCGCTTCGGGACGACGGCTACGACATCGCCGACTATACCGACGTCCACCCGCACTACGGGAAGCTGCGCGACTTCCAGGAATTCCTGGACGCCGCCCATCGGCACGGCTTGCGCGTCATCACCGAGTTGGTCATCAATCACACCTCGGACCAGCATCCCTGGTTCCAGCGCGCCCGCCGTTCGCCGCCGGGCAGCCCCGAGCGCGATTTCTACGTCTGGAGCGATACGCCGGAGAAATACGCCGAAGCACGGATCATCTTCAAGGACTTCGAGCACTCGAACTGGTCGTGGGACCCGGTGGCGCGGGCGTACTACTGGCACCGCTTCTACGCCCATCAGCCCGACCTGAACTACGACAACCCCGCCGTCTGGCAGGCGATCGTGCCCCTGGCCGATTTCTGGTTCGGCATGGGCGTGGACGGCATGCGCCTGGACGCCATTCCCTATCTCTACGAGCGCGAGGGCACCGGCTGCGAAAACCTGCCGGAGACGCACGGCTTCCTCAAGGCGCTGCGCCAGCATGTGGACGCCAAGTTCCCCAACCGCATGCTGCTGGGCGAGGCCAATCAGTGGCCGGAGGACTCGGTCGCCTACTTCGGCGACGGCGACGAGTGCCACATGGCCTTCAACTTCCCGGTGATGCCCCGGCTGTTCATGGCCATCCACATGGAGGACCGCTACCCGATCCTCGACATCATGGCGCAGACGCCGAAGATCCCCGAAAACTGCCAGTGGGGCCTGTTCCTGCGCAACCACGACGAGCTGACCCTGGAAATGGTCACGGATGAAGAGCGCGACTACATGTACCGGGCCTACGCCAGCGACCCGCGCTCCCGCATCAACCTGGGCATCCGCCGCCGGCTGGCCCCGCTGCTGGGCAACAACCGCCGCCGCATCGAGCTGATGAACGGCCTGCTGTTCTCGCTGCCCGGCACGCCGGTCATCTATTACGGCGACGAGATCGGCATGGGCGACAACATCTACCTGGGCGACCGCAACGGCGTGCGTACCCCCATGCAGTGGAGCGGCGACCGCAACGCCGGCTTCTCCCGCGCCAACCCGCAGAAGCTGTACTTGCCGGTCATCATCGATCCGGAGTACCACTTCGAGGCGGTGAATGTCGAAGCCCAGCAGAACAATCCTAGCTCCTTGCTCTGGTGGACGAAGCGGCTGATCGCCCTGCGGAAACGGCACCAGGCGTTCGGCCGCGGCACGCTGGAGTTCTTGCAGCCGGGCAACCGGAAAATCCTGGCCTTCCTGCGGCGGCACGGCGAGGAGAGCATCCTGGTCGTAGCCAACCTGTCGCGCTTCGTGCAGCACGTCGAGCTGGACCTGTCGCGGCTGCAAGGCGCCGTGCCCATCGAGATGTTCGGGCAGAACCGCTTTCCCCGCGTCGGCAAGCAGCCGTACTCCCTGACGCTCGGGCCGCACGCCTTCTACTGGTTCGCGCTGGAGCCGAGTCCGGCGGACGGCGAGGCGCTGACCCTGGCGGCGGAGACCGTCCTCGGCGTGATCGCCGCGCCGGGCAGCTGGGAGAACCTGTTCGCCCCCCCGGGCTGGGACCGCCTGGAAAAAGTGCTGCCCGCTTACTTGCAACAGCGGCCCTGGCTGAGCGGCCAGGCGCGCGACATCAAGTCCGTGACGATCCGCGATGCCTTTCGCATCGGCTATGCCGACACGCACGCCTTCCTGACCCTGGTGGAAACGGAGATGACGGAAGGCCCGCCCCGAACCTACGTGCTGCCGTTGGCCCTGGCCCAAGAAAATCAGGTGATGCACCTGCTGGAAAACGAGCCGGCCTCGGTGGTGGCGTATGTCCAGGGCGAGCCTTCGGGCGTGCTCTTCGACGCGCTGGGCGATCCCCGGTTCTGCATGGCCCTGCTGGAAGCGATCGGCCAGCAGAAGATCTACCTGCTGAGCGAAGGGGAGCTGCGCGCCTCGGTCGAGCCGGCGGCCCGGCAACTGCTGGACGGCCCGCTCACGCCGTCGCTGCTGCGCGAGGCGCAAAGCAACACCTTGATCCGCTATGGCGACCAGCTGGTCCTGAAGGTTTTTCGCCGGGTGGAGGAAGGCACCCATCCGGACCTGGAGGCGAGCCGCTACCTCACGGAGCGGCGCAGCTTCCCGGCCATGGCCCCGTACCTGGGGGCGATCGAGTACCGGCGGCACAAGGCCGCGCCGGTCGCGCTGGCCGTGCTGCACGGCTACGTGGCCAACGAAGGCACCGCCTGGCAATACACCCTGGACGAATTGAGCTACTACTTCGAGCGCGTGTTGGCCCTGCCCGAACCCGACAAGCTGAGATCGGAAGA
>JAGVLI010000035.1 GCA_020054355.1 Planctomycetales bacterium
AGCGCGCCAAGCCGCGCTGGCGGGAGCATCGTGAGCGACCGTTCTGGCAGTAGGGTCCGCTGTGCGGACCATCGAGCGTTGCGGCAGTCGATGGTCCGCACAGCGGACCCTACAACTACTGTGCGGACCATCGAGCGTTGCGGCAGTCGATGGTCCGCACAGCGGACCCTACAACTACTGTGCGGACCATTGAACGTTGCGGCTGTCGATGGTCCGCACAGCGGACCCTACCACGATCGGATAACCGCACTTGCCCGCAGCGCCGTTCTGAGCCAGACTTGAAGCAGACGACTTCATGTCTTTTTGCAGGAAAGGCCCCAGCCATGTCGAGCCGCGCTTGCCGTCTGCTGTCGTTGCCCCTGCTCCCCCTGCTCTGCTGCGTCGGCCTGGCGGCCGCCGCCAATGATTTCGACAGCATCGACGTCCATCAGCCGCTGCCTTCCACCGGCCTGGTCCTGCTGGGCAGCGGCCAGGGGAGCGGCTTCCTGGTCGACCGCGACGACCGCTTGCTGCTGACCAATTACCACGTCGCCCAGAAAGGGCAGGCGGTCGAAGCCATCTTCCCGCTGTATTACATGGGCAAGGTGCTGGTCAGCCGGGAATTGTACCTGAACCCGAAGAAGACCAAGCGCATCGCCGGCAAGTGCGTCGCGTCCGATTCGCAGCGCGACCTGGCCCTCTTGCAGCTGGAGAAGGTGCCCGTGGAGGTTTCCGAAGTCCGGCTTTCCAGCCGCGCGCCGGGCATCGGCGAACGCGCCCATCTGCTCGGCAACCCCGGCAAGAGCGACGCGGTCTGGGTCTATGGCTTCGGCAAGGTCCAGAAGCTGGGGATCATGAAGGCGGACTTCGGCGGCGGCCTGAAGGTGGAAGCGCGGACCGTGGTGCTGACCACCGACGACCGCCGCATCGGGCCGGGCGCCAGCGGCGGGCCGGTCATCAACGACGCCACGGAACTGATCGGCGTCATCCAGTCGGGTCCGGCGGATTCGAGCAGCGTCAACTGCATCGACGTCCGCGAAGTCCGGGGCTTCCTGGGCAACTATCACCGCGAGCTGGCGACCGCCGCCTTGCGCGGCAAGCAATACACCGAAGCCATCGCCCGCTGTACCAAGGCCCTGAAGTTGAATGCCGACGACGCCCTGGCCTACAACGAGCGCGGCGCCGCCTATTCCTTCCAGCAACGCTACGACGACGCCATTGCCGACTACACGGCGGCGGTCAAGCTCGATCCCAAGATGTCGCGCGCCTGGCGCAGCCGGGCCACGGCCTATTACTTCAAGCTCAACTACCAGCAGGCGGCGGCCGACTGCACCGCCGCCATTGAGATCGATCCGAAGTACGCGCAGGCTTACCTGTCGCGCAGCAAGGCTTACGGCAAGCTCGGCAAGACCGCCGAGTCGAAGGCCGATTACGACCTGGCGCTCAAGCTCGATCCCACTCTGAAATGATGGAGCTGCCCCGGCATGTACGAGTACGATACCTGGCTTGACCGAGTCGTCGTCGAATTCGCCCAGCTCTGGCCCGAAGGGACCTTTTTCTCAGTCCCTTTCCACATCTATGGCCTGCTGGCCGTGCTCCTGGTGGCCGTGACCTGCGGCGCGGTCGGCTCCCTGGTCGTCGGCAATCGCATGGCCTTCTTCAGCGACGCGCTGGCCCATACCGCCTTCACCGGCGTGGCCCTCGGGCTGCTCACCGGCCTGGCCATCGACGCCCACCGCGACAGCGACTTCTATCAGTTCGGCATCCCGCTCATCATGGTGGGCTTCGGCATGACGGTCGGCTTGCTGATCGGCATCGTCCGCGAACGCACCGGCCTGGCCAGCGACACGGTCATCGGCGTCTTCTTCGCGGGCGTGGTCGCCTTCGGCACGATGGTCATGAAGGCGCTGAGCCGCAGCGGCGGCTATTTCGTCGTCGAGAACTTTCTCTGGGGCAATCCCATCGCCGCCACCGGCCGCGACCTGCTGCTGCTGAGCGTGCTCGCCTTACTGACCTTCGGTCTGCTGCTGCTGATGTACAACTCGCTGGTCTTCGCCAGCTTCAATCCCAGCCTGGCGCGCTCGCGCAACATTTCCCTGAAGCTGACCAGCTTCGCCTTCATCGTCCTGCTGGCGTTGATCGTCAACTTGTCGCAGAAAGTGGTGGGCGTGCTGCTCATCAACGGCATGCTGATCGTGCCGGCCGCCACCGCCGGCAACCTCTGCCGCAACATGCGCCAGCTCTTCTGGACGACCATCGCCCTCAGCCTCCTGGCCGGCGGCCTGGGCATGTGGCTCAGCACCCAGCAGATTTACTTTCGCGGCCGGGAGCTGTCCTTCGGCAGCAGCGGCATCATCGTCCTGATGAGCGTGCTGTTCTTCATCGCTTCCATGACCGTGGTCCCCTGGGGCCGGAAATGGCTCCAGAAGCACCGGCCCGCCGTCGCCGAGGCAAAAGCGTAGGCCTTGGCGGACAGGATTCTTGTAGGGTCCGCTGTGCGGACCATTGAGCAGCCGGATTTGGGCTGGGCAATGGTCCGCACAGCGGGCCCTACGAGTTTTGTCCTGTAGTCCATAGGCATCCAGCCCGCCGGAACGCTACAATACTCTCCGCTCCGAACCTTCGGGGCCGCCCGCGCGTACCTGTAGTGGAAGCTCAGCTTGCCGGCGGCTGTCGGCGGTCCATCTCCAACCACGGACCACTGTGGAAGACGTCATTCGGAATTTCATCGTCTACTTCACCAGCATCCTCTACGAGGCGCTGCCGTTCGTCGTGCTGGGCGCGACCATCGCCGGCGTGCTGGAAGAGCTGACCCCGCGCCAGGCGTTCGCCCTTATGATGGGCGTCAGCGCGTTTCTGCTGACCGTCATCTTCGTGCCGCGCTCGGCCGTGGAAACTCTCGGCCTGCTGACACCCTCGACTGGCAGCCAGGTTGCGGTACCGGACCCTGCCTTTCTCTGGATCAAAGTGGCCGGCGCGGGACTCCTGGCCCTGAGCGTGTTCGGCCTGCTGCTGCGCGTTGGTCACGTCATCGACGGCCTCCTGGCCTTCCTCGGCCGGCACCCGATCACCGCCATCGCCGCCAGCGGCTGGCTCGGCCTTATCATGCCGATGTGCGAGTGCGGCATCG
>JAGVLI010000028.1 GCA_020054355.1 Planctomycetales bacterium
CCGGAGGTGAGCCAGGCGTGCGCCAGGGCAGTCGCCATCTTGCCCGCGCCGAGAAAACCGATACTGGCAATGGCCTCGGTCGCCATACGCGTCGTCACTCCCGCACCGCCGGAAACGAAACCGTTATTGTACAAAATGGGAGGGACATTGGGAAATGCTGGCATGTCCTGGGCGGAGTCGCTATAGCTAAGCAGAGTTGCCGACTATAACGATTGCGCCCGCCTGCACTCCCCCGAGGTGTCATGCACTCCGCAGATCTCGAACCGTCCTCGTCGGTCAGTACCGAAGGCCGTCCCTGGCACGCGATGAACCGCTATCACTGGTTCGTGCTGGTCGTCGCCGCCCTGGGCTGGCTCTTCGATACGATGGATCAGCAACTCTTCAACATCGCGCGCGTGCCCGCCATGCGCGAGTTGCTCAGACCCCGGTTCGACCTGCCTGCCGATGTATCGAAACTCCCCGCGGATGATCCCGAACTCAAGGCATACAACGCGGCAGTTGCCGAATACAGCGGTTATGCCACCTCCATCTTCTTGATTGGCTGGGCGACCGGCGGCATCGGCTTCGGCATCATGGGCGACTTGATCGGCCGGGCCAGGACGATGCTCCTGACCATTCTCGTCTACTCGCTCTGCACGGGGCTGAGCGCCCTGTCCACGGGCTTCTGGGACTTCGCGCTGTATCGCTTCCTGACGGGGCTGGGCGTCGGCGGTGAGTTTGCGGTCGGCGTCGCGCTGGTGGCCGAGGTGATGCCCGAGCGCGCACGCTCGTTTGCCCTAGGCTTGCTGCAAGCGCTGTCGGCGGTCGGCAACATCATGGCGGCGCTCATCAGCTTGCTCTTTGCCTACCTCGCCAAGTGGGAGTTCTTCAGTCCCGATATCAGCCCTTGGCGGATCATGTTCGTGATCGGCACCGTTCCAGCGCTGCTGGCCATCATCATCCGCCGCCGGCTGAAAGAGCCGGAACGCTGGCAGGCCGCTTCGGCGACCGACAGCCTGCGCCAGCGAGTCGGCGCTTATGTAACCGAACTTTTCAGCAGCGGCAAATGGGCGAAGAACGCCATCATCGGCCTGTTGCTGGCGACTTCGGGCGTCATCGGCCTCTGGGGCATCGGCTTCTTCAGCATCGACCTGCAGCGTTCCGTCTTCCGAGCACGGCTCGAAGCCGAGGGACTGTCCGGCGCCGACGTCACCTTCGAGGTGGACAAGTGGGCGTCCTGGACTTCGATCATGCTGAATATCGGAGCCTTCCTTGGCATCTCCGGCTTCAGCTTCGTGACCAGCTACATCGGCCGCCGGCCCGCCTTCGCCATCTCGTTCATCCTCGCGATGCTCAGCACCGCGTTCGTGTTCTGGAATTTCAACAGCATCGGCGACATCTTCTGGATGATTCCGATCATGGGCTTTTGCCAGCTGTCGCTGTTCGGCGGCTACGCGATTTATTTCCCGGAGTTGTTCCCGACGCGCCTGCGCAGCACCGGTACCTCTTTTTGCTACAACATCGGCCGCTTTGCCGCCGCCACCGGTCCAACCGCCCTGGGTTTGCTGACCAGCGTGGTCTTCAAGGGTTATCCAGAGCCCATGCGCTATGCCGGCGTGACCATGTGCGCGATCTTCATCCTCGGCCTCCTGGTGCTGCCCTTCGCGCCAGAGACCAAGGGCAAGCCGCTGCCGGAATGACCTCACCGTTCGGGAGTGCCTCGATGACTTTGACGCCTCCGGCCTGGCTTACCCTGCGGCACGGCAGCCTGAAGCCGTCCTACGACGGCCGGTCGTGGGCCGTCGTGTTCGATGACGAGCCGCAATATCTGCTGACGCCGATTCCGACCATGGGCAAGCACGGGGTGCGCGTGTTGCAGTCGATCAACGGCAAGCAACTGCCGTGCAACACGGTGTACCCCAGCGAGCAAGAAGCGCTGACAGGCGGGCTGGAAGAGTTGCGCCAGCTGCTGGGCTGGTGAGGGAAGTCACGCCAGCGGTTGCAAGAACCTGTCCGGGCACGCGAGCGACAGCGTCAGCCACATCAGTTATGAACGGTGAGTTTCTGTTCGCAGCCGCGCAAGCAAGTCTTGCACGTTCAGATCGGCCGCCCATCGCGCGAGGTAGGGCCAATCGAGCCGATTGCCTTGCACCTGAACGACTTCGCTGACATCCTGCCACTGCCGTTCCGATGCTTCGCCGCCCATCCGGTACCACTCCAGCTTGAGCAAGATGATATCCTCGGCGGAAACAAACATGATGGGCTGATTGGACTGATCCGGCAACGTGATTGCCAACCGTCGCTGCATGATTGCCTGATCGAAAGGTCGATCCTTGCGGACGAAAATGTCGAACTTGAAGCCGATGCGCGTGTTGATGAGGTTGAATGAAGTACGGTTGCGCAGCGCATCCTCCATCGCCGGGACGCTGAGATAGTAGTCGGGTCCAAACGCGGCGGCGAACTGCCCTTCCTTGCCTGGAAACGGCTCGACGGTGAAGTCCGCATCCTGCGTGAAGCGGGGCCTGCCATGCACGGTGCTGGCCCACGAACCGCCCAGCGCATAGGGAATATCGAGGCGGCGGAAAACGGCAATCACCTCTTGTAAGATAGGTATATTCTCGGCGCTAGGTGCTGCCATGCGCCGACTCCTGAATAGTCCGGACCAAATCCGGTCCAAGCACTTGCCGCAACCAAGCCTCGTGAACTTCCTCGTCGGAGGCATCGGGATTCCTGAAGCGAACCCCGGCGGCATGCAGGCTCTTGGCGGTGCTGAATATCTCCCCCATCTGTCGCCATTTTTCCACCATCGACATGCGTCGATAGGACTCGATCAGCACGCGCTCGGCATCCGCGGAAGTGTCGTTCAGTCGAGCCATTTATCCCTCCTCCGCTTATTGTACGCCACTGCTCATTACCCGGCGCAATAGGCCACCGCCGTCAGCGCGTACACCTGGGCCACCCGCACCAGATCGTCGACGGACACCCACTCGTGCA
>JAGVLI010000055.1 GCA_020054355.1 Planctomycetales bacterium
CACCTTGCCGGCGCTGACCCGCACCTTCCGCACGCCGCGCGGCCTCGACGAGCGCGTCTCCTTGCCCGGCTGTACCGGCAAGCTGCGGCCAATCAGCATCATCGACCTGGGCCATGAGGAACCGACCATCTTGCTGACCACCAGCGCCCGCGCCAGTTGCGTGACACTGGTGAGCCGCTATGCCCAGCGCATGCTGATCGAGAACGGCCGCTCCGCAGCAATCCAGTTCTGCCAGCGCGCTGCCCGATCCTCGATGGTCGGGCTGAAGGCGGCCTTCGACTGGCAGATCACATTGCTGGCCAGTGGCCTGTACCGGTTGCTGGCCACGCGGCTTGGACGCGAGTACCGGCAAGCGACGGCCAAGAAAATCTTCCGCAACCTGCTCATCGTCTCGGCAACGGTTCAGGTGCTGCCACGCGCGGTGGTCGTGACCTCGGACGAGCGCGCGCACAATCCCTGCCTGGCGGCTTCGGGCCTGGCGAACCAACCCACGCCGACCGGGGCTTTACGGTGTGGCAGTCCTACGCCACTGGTTGCCGACTCGGCAACGGTCGGGTCTCCCAGGTTCCTGGCGAACCCGATGGTGCCTATGCCCTGTTCTTGGACCCCGGCAGGATCGACGTACCAGGCCCGACGGTACGCCGACGCGGCCCCCAGACTGAAACACGTCAAGGGCTTCCGCGCGATAACGCTTTCGGGGCTCGATCGTACGGCCTGGGCACTCGCGGTCTACGCTTCGGACACGGCGGTTGCCCGCCGCAGCCGCAAGACTTGCTTCCCGCTGCTGACCAGCTCTACGGGATGGGATTGATTACCCACAGGGTTCGAGCGAAAGGTTTCCGTGATCCTTCCTTACATCGCTTGCCCCTTTCCCAGGCTTCGCCTGGCGCAAGTTTCATTCGTTTCACGAAACGCTCGGGGTAGCACCCTGTCCGTGAAACGAATGTGCGCCGTCGTCATTTTGGCTGATCCGGCTTCGATAGGGGCGGCGTGGCCTGGATGGCCTCGGCGGTGGTGCCATCCTGAGACGGCCGTTCTGGTGGTGGATACGGTTGGGAAGCTGGAGCGGCGGCGGGCGTTCCTTCGATGTACGTGCGAACGACGTAGTAGAACACCGGCGTCAGGAAGATGCCGAAGAAGGTCACGCCGAGCATGCCGGAGAAGACCGCGACGCCCAGGCTGCGGCGCATTTCGGCCCCGGCGCCGGAAGCCAGCACCAACGGCACCACGCCGAGAATGAACGCCAGCGAGGTCATGATGATCGGCCGCAGCCGGTCGCGGGCCGCTTCCAGGGTGGCTTCGAGGATGGACTTGCCCTCGGTCTCTCGGTCGCGGGCGAAGTCCACCACGAGGATCGCGTTCTTGGCGGCCAGGCCGACGAGGACGACGAAGCCGACCTGCACGAAGATGTCGATGTCGAGGTGGGCGATGGCGATGCCGGCCATCGAGCAGAGCAAGCACATGGGCACGACCAGGATGACCGCCAGCGGCTGCGTCCAGCTTTCGTAGAGCGCTGCCAGGATGAGAAACACCAGCAGCACCGCGCCGACGAAGGCGGCCATCGGGTTTTGCATCACGTCGCGGAACGATTCCAGCCGGCTGGACTGCTTCTGCAAGTACGTCAACTCGGTCCACTCGTAGCCCATGCCGGGCGTGAGCTCCCGGTTGCACAGGTCTTCCATCGTCGCGATCACGGTGCCGGTGCTGACGCCGGGCAGCGAGGCGCCGTTGATGGCCGCCGCCGGGTACATGTTGTAGCGGGTGACGTTGACCGGCCCGCTCGAATCGCGGATGTGCAGGAGCGCGCCGAGCGGCACCATCTCGCCTTCGGTGTTGCGCACCTTGAGCTGCGCCACGCTCTCCCGCGACAGCCGGAACGGCGCATCGGCTTGCACGTTGACCTGCCAGGTGCGGCCGAAGCGGTTGAAGTCGTTGACGTAGTAGCCGCCCATGTAGATTTGCAGGGTGTTGAACACTTCGCTCAAGGGCACCTGCATGGTCTTGCACTGGGTGCGGTCGATGTCCACGTAGAGTTGCGGAGTGTTGAAGCGGAAGCTGCTGAACAACCCGACCAGGCCGGGCTGGCGATTGCCCTGCTCGGCGATGTTGTCGCTCTGGCCTTGCAGCATGGCCAGGCCGAGGTCGCCGCGGTCCTCGATCATCAGCTTGAAGCCGCCGGAGTTGCCCAGGCCGTCCACGGCGGGGGGACCGAAAACCGCGATCTGTGCATCGGGGATTTCCTCGTAGAAGCGGCGGCGCAGCAAGGCGGCGATGGCGTTGCCGGTTTCGGCTGCGCCGTGCCGGTCGTGGAACGGCTTCAGCACGATGAACATGCCGGCGAAGTTCGAGCTGTTGGCGTTGAGCACGAACGACTGGCCGGGCACGCCGACCGTGTGGCCGACGCCGGGTGTCTCGCGGGCGATCTGCTCCATCTTCTCGACCACGGCGATGGTGCGTTCCAGCGAGGCGGAGTCCGGCAGCTGGATGTTGGCGACCAGGTAGCCCTTGTCCTGGGCGGGAATGAAGCCGAACGGTAAACGCATAAAGCCGAGCAACGTCAAACCCACCAGGCCGACATAGACCGCCAGCACGATGAAGCTGACGCGCAGCAGCGACGCGACCGTTCGGCCGTAGGCTTGCGTGGCCCAGTCAAACCACTGGTTGAAGCCGCGAAATATCCCGGACAGGAAGCGGTTGACCCTGGACGGGAAATACCAGCCGGCGATGAGGCCCGGAATGCCCAGCGCCAACCACAGTCCCCAGGACAGGAGGTTGAGCCGCACTTCCGCTGCCTCGTTGCCGAGCGGTTGTTCGCCGTTGCCGGGCATTAGCCGGGAACCGATGAGCAACCACAGCAGCCAGGCGGACAGTACGCCGCCCGAGAGGACGACGCCCCACCAGGGCAAGGCTTCGTGTTGCGGGTGCTGGCCGGGCGCGGTCTGGTCCCGGTGTCCGAAGATGCTCGCCGCCCGCGCCGGCGTCAGCGTCATGGCGTTGATGGCGGAGATCAGCATCGAGGCCGCGATGGTCAGCGCGAACTGCCGGAAGAACTGTCCGGTGATGCCGCCCAGGAAAGCGCTGGGCAGGAACACCGAGCAGAGCACCAGGGTGATGGCGATGATCGGCCCGGTGATTTCGGTCATGGCGTGGATGGTTGCCTCGCGCACGGGCAAGCCCTTGGCCAGCCAGCGCTCGATGTTCTCCAGCACGACGATGGCGTCATCGACGACGATGCCGATGGCCAGCACCAGGCCGAACAGCGTCAGGTTGTTCAGGCTGAAGCCGAGCATCGCCATGATGGCGAAGGTGCCGATCAGCGAGACGAACACATCGATCAACGGCAGGATGACCGCCCGCCAGTCCTGCAGGAAGAACAGGATCACCAGCACCACCAGCGCAATGGCCTCGGCCAGCGTCTTGAAGACCTCGAGGACCGATTCCTTGATGAACGGCGTGGTGTCGTAGACGATGGCGTATTCCAGGCCCTGGGGGAATTTCTTCTTCAACTCGCGCATGGTCTTCTTGACGCGGTCGCCGGTTTCGAGCGCGTTGGAGCCGGGCAGCTGGAAGACGGCCAAGCCGGCGGAGGGCTTGCCGTCCAGCCGGCAGCGCGTGTTCATGTTCTGCGCGCCTAGCTCGACCCGGCTGACGTCCTTGACGCGCGTCACCTGGCCTTCCGCCCCGGTCTTGATGATGATGTCGGCGAACTGCTCGCTCTCGGTCAGCCGGCCGAGGGTGGTCATCGTGTACTGGAAGTCCTGGCCCTTGGGCACGGGCGGCTGGCCGATTTGGCCGGCCGCCACTTGCACGTTCTGTTCCTTGAGGGCGTTGACCAGGTCGCCGGCGGTCAGGTTGCGCGACGCCAGCTTGTCCGGATCGACCCAGAAGCGCATGGAGTAGTCCTGCTGGCCGAGCAGGTTGAGGTCGCCGACGCCTTCCAGGCGGGCCAGCACGTCCTTGACCTGAATGGTGGCGTAGTTGCTGAGATAAAGCTGGTCGAAGAAGAAGTCGCCGGTCTCCGGGTTCTTCTCCGAATAGAGGTTGACCACCAGCAGAATGGCGGGGGACTTCTTCTTGACGGTCACGCCGGTGGCCTGCACCACGTCGGGCAGCGAAGCCATCGCCTGCTGGACGCGGTTCTGCACCAGCACCTGGGCCATGTTCAGGTCGGTGCCGAGCTGAAACGTGACGTTGAGCTGATACGTGCCGTCGTTGGAGCATTGCGAGGACATGTACATCATGCCCTCGACGCCGTTGACCTGCTGTTCGATGGGTGCTGCCACCGTGTCCTGCACGACGATGGCGCTGGCCCCGGCGTAGATGCAAGTGACCTGCACGGTCGGCGGCGTGATTTCCGGATACTGGGCGATGGGCAGCAGCACGACGGCTGCCAGCCCGCCGAACACGATGACGATGGAAATCACCCAGGCAAAGATCGGGCGGTCGATGAAAAAGCGCGCCAGCACAGTGGGGAACTCCTGAAGCGAGTCTGCAAAACGCGCCGGCATCCGTAGCCGCGCGGCGGTTTGTGGGCCGGCGAACAAACAAGCTCACCTGCGGCGGCGGCTGGTGAGACGTTGAGGTTTGAAATCGCTAACTGCCGCCTTTAAGGCATTGCCGATGATCAACTTCCCGGCCGATGAACAAATTCGCGATTGTCGAGGAGTCGGGTGCCATGCTTGGGCGGCGACTGCCGGAAAACAGTCTGGCATCGGTGCCACCGCCCAAGCATGTCGAGTCGCCGGCGCTTCCATGCTTGGGCGGTGGCACCGACCTCACCTGCTCACCGGCGGTCGCCGCCCAAGCATGGCACCCGACCCCTGGCGCGATAACCTCACGCCCGGAAGCCTTGCGACTTTGCCCAGTGCCGGAATTGCATTCCGAGATCCAACCATCCGGACCCGTGGTCTTTCTCGGCCTCCAGTCGGGCGACGAACTCGTCGATGGCGGTCTGGCTAGCCCCGTCTGCGAGCAGGGCCAGCCAGCGCCGGCACATGGCGGCACCGTTGCGCCAATGTTCGCCAGGGTACTCGCGGTCGACGGCCTCGAAGTACCGCAGCAACTCTTCTGCACCAACGGGCAACCGCAGTTCCGCCATCCCGTGAGCCCTCCGCCGGCGGACTACTTCTTGGGCGCGGATTTTTCGGGAGCGGGCTTGGCAGCGCTGTCCGCTCCCGCCAGGTCTTCCATCTTGCCGGGCTTGGGATCGACGGTCACGCCGGGCCGCACGCGCTGCAAGCCGCTGATGATGACGCGGTCTTCCGCCTGGATGCCCTTGTCGATCTCCCGCATGCCGTCGGTCAAGCTGCCCACCTGCACCGGCCGATACTGCACCACGTTCTTGTCATCGACGATCAGCACGTACTTTTGCCCTTGGTCGGTGCCCAGCGCCCGTTCCGTGACCAGCAACGATTCGTGCGGCTGGCCCACGGGCACGCGGACCCGGCAGAACAGGCCCGCCGACAGCACACGGTCCTGGTTGGGGAAGATGCCGCGCACGCGCAGGGTGCCGGTGCTGGGGTTCACCTTGTTATCCACGAAATCGATGGTGCCTTTGTGGGGAAATTTCGTTTCGCTGGCCAGCTCCAGACCGATCTCGATCTTGTGCCCTTCGCGGGCGGATTTCATCTTGCCTTCGCGGATCAGTTGCTGGATGCGCAGCAACGAGCGCTCGTCCACGTCGAAGTAGGCATAGATCGGGTCGAGAGTGACGATGTTGGTCAGCACGGTCTTGTCCTGGCTGACCAGGTTGCCGGCGTCGATGTAGTTACGGCTGACCCGGCCGCTGACGGGCGCTGTCACCTTGCAGAAATCCACGTTGAGCTTGTAGCCGGCCAGCGCGGCCTGGGCAGCCTTCAAGCCGCCGACCGCCTCGTCGCGGTCGCCGACGTACTTGTCGAATTCCTGCTGGCCGATGGCGCCCTTGAGCGCCAGCGGCCGGTTGCGCTCGTAATCGCGGTTGGCCCGTTCCACCTTGGCCTGGTAAAGCGCGACCTGTCCTTCGGCTTTTTCCAGGTCGGCCTGGTACGGCCGGGGGTCGATCAGAAAGAGCAGGTCGCCTTCCTTGACCTCCGCGCCGGGCTTGAAGTAAATTTTGTCCAGGTAGCCGGTCACGCGGGCGCGGATGTCCACGGATTCCTCGGCTTCGACCCGGCCGGTGAAGTAGTCGTAGTCCTTGACCTTGCCGGGCAGCGGCTTACTCACGAGGACCACGGGCGGCGCGATCTGCGGTGGGGGCGTCGAGGAACAGCCGGCGGCCAGCACGAATGTCGCCGACAGCAAGACTCCCGCACGGCACCAAGAGTAACAGTTCATGGTGATGGCCTTTTTGTGGCGGGCGAGGTCTCGGCTTCATGGTTTGTTCTACGTTGCCGGCCCACGGCCCGCCAGGGCACAGCCGCGCACCCTGGCCTAGAGAATGTTAGCAGCCACTAGCCCTTATTGATTCTCATTGAGACTGGGGAGGGGGGGTGTCAGTGATATGCAATGAAACGAAACTGCGGCGTGCCAAGCTGCAAGCCGTGGGGTGCGAAGCCGCGAGCGGCGATTCCACTAGGGCTCCACCCGACCGCCTCCCAAATGCTTCGCCAGGAAAGCCTCGGCCGCCGCTTGAAACTTCAGGCGGTTCTCCGGCCGGGCGAAGCCGTGCCCTTCGTCGGAGAACAGCAGGTATTCCACGGGCTTGCCCGCCTTGCGCACCGCTTCGACGATCTGCTCCGATTCCGCCTGCTTGACGCGCGGATCGTTGGCTCCCTGGGCAATCAGCAGCGGTATCTTGATCTGGTTGGCCTTGAAGAGCGGCGAGCGCGATTTCAGGAAATCTTCTTCCTTGTCCACGTCGCCCACGCGCACGGCGAACCGTTTCTTCAGCGGTTCCCAGTAAGGCGGAATGGACTTCAGCAGAGTGACCAGGTTCGACGGTCCAACGATATCGACCGCACAGGCGAACACGTCCGGCGTGAAGGTCGCGCCGACCAGCGCCGCGTAACCGCCGTAGCTGCCGCCGTAGATCGCCACCCGCTTCGGATCGGCAATCCCCTGCTTGACGGTCCAGTTGACCGCGTCGATCAAGTCGTCGTGCATCTTGGCGGCCCATTCGCGGTTGCCGGCGTGCAGGAATTTCTTGCCGAAGCCGGTGGAGCCGCGATAGTTGACCTGCAAGACCGCGTAGCCGCGATTGGCCAGCCATTGCACCGTGGGGTGGTAGCCCCAGACGTCGCGCGCCCACGGCCCGCCATGCACCACCAGCACCAGCGGCAGGTTCTTCGGCTCGACCCCTTCCGGCAACGTCAAATAGGAGATCAATTCCAGCCCGTCCCGGCTCTTGATGACGACCGGCTTCATCGGCGCCAGTTTGTACTTGTTCAACTCAGGCCGGTCTGTGAACAGGTACGACACGATCTTATGCGGCCGGCTGTAGACGTAGTACTTCGTGGATTGCGTGTCGCCTGTATAAGCGACAACCCATCTTTCCAGAGTACTGTCCCGGCTCAGAATCGAAACCTCGTCGCCCTCGTTAATTCTCTCCAGAACCTTGAGGTCTTTGGCTAACTCAGGATCGAGCGCCTTCCATTTCGTCCGTTCCCGATTGAAGGCCACGGCTTCGACCGTGTGCGTCAGCGGGTTGAAGATGACGCCGCTCAGGTCGGCGCCGGGATCGCCGGCAATGACCTCCTCCTTACCGCTGTCGAGGTCGCGCTTGACCAGCGACAGCGTGTCGCGCTTCTCGCTGCTGGTCAGCCAGAGCGACTTGCCGTCGGCGGTGAAGCCGATCACCCGGCCGTCGGCGTCATCCGGCCCCCATTTGACCGCGGTTTGCCACTTGCTTTTCTCGTCGGCCCGCCAGCGCAGCTCGGTGCCGCCATCCGGCGTGCTGGCCTGGGCGCCGCGAATCCTGAATTTCGGATCGGCCTCCCAGCCGACCACGT
Source organism: Planctomycetales bacterium (assembly GCA_020054355.1). Lineage (GTDB taxonomy): Bacteria > Planctomycetota > Planctomycetia > Gemmatales > Gemmataceae > JAGVLI01. The sequence continues at coordinate 7,929 of JAGVLI010000055.1, forward strand.
CGCCGGGGTTTTCCGTATCGAGTTCGGCCGCGCCGGTGGTCAGGTTGATGCGATAGACGTCGTTGATACGGCGGTCGCGGACGTTCATGCTGACCAGCATCTCGTTGGGAAAGTTGCGGTCCAGTGCCGTGATGCCGGCTCGCTCTCCCTGGAAGGGCGTCAGGTCGCGGACGACGTTGCCGTTCAGGTTGACGGAGTAGATGTGAAAGTTCTCGTCGCCCTCGTGGTCCTGCATGTAGAGCAGGGTGTCGGGCGCGTAGGACCAGGCATGCTGGCGGATGCCTCGCTTCTTGTCCGCCGTGACGATCTTCGCATCGTCCTTGCCCAGCGTCCGCACCCAGACTTGCAGGACATCGTTCTTGTCCGGCGCGAGGTACGACAGCCGTTTGCCGTCCGGGCTGATCTGCGGCGAAGTTTTGACCGGATTGCCGAACAGCACCGCTCGGGGAATCAGTGCTCCCGCCGCTTGCGGCTTTGCACCTGCGGCCGGCTTCGCCGGCAGTTCGTCTTTCAGTATCCGCGCCAGCAGTTCGTAGCCCTTGGCCGACAGGTGCAACCCATCGGGCAGCACCACTTCGCGGATGCTGCCATCCCCGTCGAGGAACTTCTCGCCCGCGTCGAGGAACTTCACCTGCTTGCCGTCAGCGAGCTTGGCGAGGCGTTCGTTGACTGCCTTGATCTTGGCCCGCACCGGCGCATCGGCCTTGGGCGCGCGCGGCAGGATGCCCAGCAGCACGATGCGCGCTTCGGGCAGTTGCTTGCGGACTTCGGCGACGATGGCCGCGATGCCGTCGCCGATTTCTTCCGGACTGCTGCCGCCCGAGAGCTTGCCGTGCCGGTCCGCGCCCAGGTTGTTCGTGCCGATCTGCAGGACAACCACTTGTGGCTTCAGGCCCGCGAGTTGCTTACCTTCGGTCACGCGCCAGAGCAGGTGTTCCACGCGGTCGCCGCTGATGCCGAAGGCCGCCGCTCCGAGCGGTTCGATCAGCTGCTTCCACATCGCCTGGCCGTTCTGCTCCCAGCCTTCGGTGAGCGAATCGCCCAGAAAGAGGATACTTACGTCGCCCTTCTTGGCGCGCTCCAGGAATGCCTTGTGCAACCCTTGGGCGTAAGCATCGGCGCGAGCGACCGGCTTCGTAGTTTTCGCGTCCTCGGCATGTAGGGGCGAGAGCGCCCAGGCCGCCAGCATGAAGGCCGCCAGTTGGACCAGTCGTATCATCATCGCGATAACCCTTCCAGTGAGAGACGGCTGCTTGCGGTTCTAATGCCGCTTGCGGCTTAGCTCGTTATCGCCCCGATGCTACCCCGACGCTGGCCGTTCGTCCACGTTCGGCGCGATTTTCCAGTGAATTACCGAAATCCGGGTCCACCGATCCACGAAAGACGGATAGAGTGGAGCGAGGGCGTTTTCGAGGTGAAGTGCGATGGAATTCTTTCCGGTGCTGCTGATCGTCGGCGTCATTGGCCTGGCGATCCTGTTTCGCGTCGTGGCCGGCGGCATGGACCAGCAACGGATCCGCGAGTATGTCGAAGGCCGGGGCGGCCGGCTGCTGAGTTGCCAGTGGTCGCCGTTCGGCACCGGCTGGTGGGGCGAAAAGAGCGACCGCATCTACGAAGTCCGCTTCCGCGACCGCGACGGCAACCTGCACCAGGCCACCGCCAAGACCAGCATGTGGACCGGCGTGTACTGGACCGAGGACCGCATCAGCCAGTATGCCGCAGGGCACCCGGCCCAGGTCGCCCCGGAGGAAGACCGGCAATACGTCTCCTCCCTCGAAGACGAAAACCGCCGCTTGATGGCACTCGAAGAAGAGAACCGCCGGTTGCGCGAAGAAGTGGAACGCCTGAAGCACCGGCAGTTTTGACAGGCCCGATCTCCAACACAAGCCCGCCGCGCAAGCAAGGGTTTTCCCAACC
>JAGVLI010000388.1 GCA_020054355.1 Planctomycetales bacterium
ACCCATCGTCGCCTACGAGGACGTGACCGCCGCGTGCGGCCACCCCGAGAAGTTCGGTCTGTTCGAGGACCGCAAGGATCGGTTTCGCCGAGACCGCCGCAAGAAAGTGACCGACCGCCCCTGTCGGGCGTGCCGCGAAAAGAAGCGGCTGGAAGAAGAAGCAGCGGCCTCGGTGCGCAAGGCGGAAAAACAACAGCGAGCAAAGGAGGCGGCCATGGCGCAGCAGCAGAAGCAGCAGCAGAAGCCGGCGGGCGAGAACCCAGGGCGGTTGCCCGACGGCGCGAAGTACGACGTGGTTTACAACGCCGCCCAGACGCAGTGGACCGGCACCCTGACCGTCGGCGACAAGGTATTCACCGGCTCGGCGGGCGGCCTGTTCACCTTGCTGAGCAAGCTGGACCGGCAATACCGGCAGACCGTGCCCGCCGCGCCGCCGAAGCCCGGTTAGCCGCAAGCGGACGACGGCATCCCGGGCGCTGTTGCGTTCGCCGACCGAGGACATTCCGGGGTCGGTATGATAAGATTTCACCTCGCGACGATTCGGGGCTAGGGGTCCACTGGCAGCGGTGGCGGTTCGCTCAGCGCTGTTGCCGGGGGATCGTCGCCTGCGAGTGTGTTGGACCGACCCATTATCGACCGGAGTACATCGACATGGCAACCGCCGGCATTGTCACCAAGGACCTGGAACCCGCCGCACTGAAATTCGTCCAGCAGGCGAGCGCGGACCAGCTGCAGCAGATCGTGGCAGCCACCACGCTGGCCCGGCACCCCAACCTCGGAAAGCTGCCGAGCGCCGCCGAGGAAAAGCTCGCCGGGCTGCGCAAGCTCGTCAGCCAAAGCATGAGGCGGCACGCCGATCTGCGGGGCATGGTCATCCGGCAGCTGGCGCAAAAGGGGCTGGTGAGCGCGCCGGTCAAGGAAAAGGAAGCGAAGGCGGAAGCGCCGGCCACGGGCAAGAAGGACAAGGAAGGCGGGCAAGAACGCAAGCCGAAGAAAGAAAAGGGCGAAGGCAAGGAAAAGGGTGAAGGCAAGGAAAAGGGTGAAGGCAAGGAGAAATAAGTCGAACGCCGGCCGGCCTTGTTCTTGCTTTGACGCGCGGGTCGCTGGACGCAGGGATTGGTCCTGGCTGTCGAGTGGCCCAAGTTTGGCGCGGCAATACGCACAACCCCTGGACCCCGCTGGTCCAGGGGTTGCTCATTGCGCGGCCCGGAATGAGACATGCACCGAGCCGCGCACGAAGTAAGCGGCAGGCCGCCCCTTGGTGCGCGGCCCGGAAGTCTCCTTTCGGGCCGCGCGCAGGATACTTACGCTGAAGGATTCGAGCAGCCAGCCTGTGGCTGGCCCACGGCCAGCTGCCCCGCAACCGAACCGGATCGCGGCGCGGCCAGCGGCCAGATCGTGGAGATCAGCCAATTCACGAGAATGCCCACCACGCAGCCCAGCATCACCTCGGCTACCCGTTTCAAGCCGTCTTCCATGCCGCTCAGCTTGGAATCGTGGCTCAGGCTGCCGGCAATGACGATGGCCGCCGTGATCGGCGCTTGCCGGTACATCACCTGCACGCGGACGACATAGGAAGAAATCAACGCGGCGGCGGCCATGGCCACGGGCAGCTTCCATTCGCCGGAGCCGCCCACGGCCAGGAACAGCAAGCCGACCGCGCAGCCGACCACGCCATTGATGATCCGGCCCCAAAAAGTCAGATAGGCTTGATGCACCTGCGGATCGCTCACCGCAATCATCGAGCTGATGGCCCAGATCGGATTGGTATCGGCGACTTGCCGCAGCAGCACCCAGAGCACGACCGTGGCCGCGAAGACGCGCACCGCGAAATGGACGCCGAGCCAGGGACTCTTCGGAGCGTTCTTGGCTTCGTCACTCATGGCTTTGCGGTGCGTTGCCGTGGAGACGATAAACGACCCCGGTCTTCGTCGTCCCCAGGGACACCCAGTCGGCCGCCGCCTGCTGGAGCGACAGGAAGAACGCCTCGCAGCGCCGCTGGGCCTTGACGTGGAATTCCTCGCGCCGCTCGAACTTCGCCTGAAAGGCAAATTCGCCCACCAGCGGCTGGTGGTCGCCGCGCGCGCGCCACAAGGCTGCGTTGCACTTGGCAACAATGCCCTTGCCGAAATCGAGCTTGCCCAGGTCCACCAGGACTTCCTCGACAATCATTTGATTGACGAGGTCCAGGTGTTCCTTTTTCGACGGCCCCAGCGGCGCCAGGCAGGGAAACAGCCGCGCCAGCTTCCGCAAGGACGCCCGATCCACATCCTGGACCTGGCTCATGCCGAACTGCACGTTATGCGAAAACAGCAAGCGGACGCCGCCGAGGCGGTCCTTCAACGGCAGCGCCTCGGCCTTGAACTTGATCCGGTAGTCGCCGGAGACCTGGGGGCGCACGTCCAGGGCGGCGGCGGTCTGCGCGTCGGGGTGGCGGAACTTGAAGACGACCTCCGGCTCGCCGGCGGCAAAACCATCCTCGAACAAAACCCGCCGGCGCAGGATGAAGGCGTTGTTGTAGAGCTTGAAGTCGGCCGTGTCGAAGAACACCACTTCGCGGATTTGCGGCTTCTGACCGGACTGGTAGCCGGCCTCGTAGGTCACGTCCGCCTCTTTCGCGACCTGGGCCACGAGCTTGCCGAATTCCAGAAAGCTCTTCACGGCAGTGAAGCGTTCCGGCTTCAGGATGATCTTGCTTTCGAGATAGTGGACTTCGTCGAGCGGATGGCCATCGCTGTATTGCCCGGGTTTCACCTCGGGAATTGGCTCGGACGGCGCAGCGGCCTTGGACATGGTCGAGACTCCCTTACATGCGGGGCCAGCAAACTCGCGCCGGGCGCGACGCGCAGGAGCGCGGCATGGATTGCTGGTTGCTGGCTTCGCTCTACCTGGGAATCCACACTACGCTGGGCCGACGCGCGCCGCAAGCACCTGGCGCCGCATTCGCGCAGCCGGGGGTTTGTCCTCTTTCCGCAGGGTGGCTGGCCGTTCCGCCAGTCCGGCCGAGGCCAGGGATGACGACCGGGCGACGCGAGGCGAAATCCTGCCGCGCCGATGGGGTTTCAGGCCCGCGATTCCGACCGCTGGAAGTTGCTCGAACAGGGTTTGGGAATTGATCTGCATCTAGTACCCCGGCCAGGACTCGAACCCGGAACTCCCTCGTTAGAAGCGAGGCGTGATGTCCGTTTCACCACCGAGGCAGATCTTGTTCCTCGGACGCGCCCCGGAGCGAAGAGGTTCGGACGATCTGCCTGCTACTTGTCCGCCGACCGTTCCTGGTGGCTGGAGAACTCGGTGTCCGATTCGACGGCGACGTTCTTGTCCTTCATGACGAAGTGCTTGGACTTGCCGTAGAACTTGCCCTTCACGTTGACCGTGCCTTCCGTGGTGGAGCCGTCGATGGCGGTATCGATGCTGCCCTTGAACTCCAGATAGGTGTCCGGCTCCCAGGCCAGCTTTTGCTTGCCTTGAAACACGCGGTTGACCACGGCGAGCTTCAGGTTGAATTCGACGACGCCGAACAACGAGCGTTGGGGCGGTTTCATGTAGACCTTGGTCAGGGCGCCGGTGCCGGAAGACCTGCGGATGTCCACGTCGGTGCCGTCGGCGATGACCGGCGCGGCCTTGGCGATGTCGATCGTCCAGGATTCGCCTTCCGCGACCGGCTTATTGGGCAGGTACAGCTGCACGAGGTTTGGCTGGCTGACGCGCCGGGCCAGCACCGCCAACTCCTCCGTGGCCAGCGGCGGCAGCCCCAGCGCGCTGGCTTCGTACTTGCCGTCCTTGAACTCGAAGACGACGGTCCGCCCTTCATAGGGCAGCTTGCGCGTCTCGTTTTCGATGCGGTCCATCGCCAGTGAATAACTGCGCCGCATCAGCTTGGGTTGCTGGTCGCCCGGCACCTCGACGTGGTCGGTGTACACCACCTCGTTCGACATCTTCATCTTCCGCTCGGACAGCGGCTTGCCGTTGCCCGCGTCGATGATCTTTTCGGCCACGGTCTGTTCGTTCACCTCGCGGCGCTTCAGCGCGCCGCCGCCGTTGGGATAGCTCCGGATGATGATGGGCACGGTATCCGGCGCGCGTTGCGTCACCTTGACGACCGTCGGGGGCTTCGCTTTCCCACAGCCCGCCACGGCCATCACGGCCAGTACACCCAGGACGGCTAACTGCTGCACGGTTCGCAACACTGGCATGTCGGCGCTCCTGGCGGGAATGGAGTTCGGTGCTCGGAGAATTCCAGGCGATGAAGATTGGTATGCCCGCTATTTTCCACACGAAGCGGGGCCGAGTCAATCGCCGATCCGGCGATCTCCACCCGATTCCGGCGCGAAGCACGCGGTCATGGATACTGGTTCCTTGTTGATTCGCGACGCTGCGTAGAAGCGTGAAGCGACTCAACGCTTCTACGCAGCGTCGCGAAACGATTAAGGACGAAAGCATCATGACCGCGTGCTTCGCGCTTTTCGTTTCATTGCCTGACGCCGGTACAGTATACTTGAAATAGGCGCATCGAAATCTCAGCGCCAGCAGTCTCGATGCGCGGACGAGGCGAAAATTCCGCCCCGCTACAAAACTTTCCGAGTGAGTCGCAAGTTATTTCGTTTCAGAGCGTTGCGGAATGATATCTGAATGCCGATTCGGCATGATGCTGCGTTTCGCGAATATTTTCCGAGATTTCAAAACCGTTCGACCACTGCCCCTCTCTTTGTAGGTAGAGGCGCAGTTTGCCTGGGAGTATGGAGGCATGGCCAAGGGGCATCTGGCGGACGTCTTCGGATATGTCCGCGGCCTGTTTGCCGAACCTCGTGCGGATGACCAGGCCGACAGCACCTTGCTCCGGCGGTTTCTCGACCGGAACGACGAGGCGGCCTTCGGCATCCTGGTGAATCGGCACGGCGCGGTGGTCATGCGGGTGTGCCGGCAGGTGCTGGGGAATCAGGAAGACGCCGAGGACGCCTTTCAGGCGGCCTTCCTGGTCCTGGCCCGCAAGGCCGCGACCGTGCGGCAAGGCGAGGCCCTGGCGGCCTGGCTCTATCGGGTGGCTTATCACATTGCGGTCCAGGCGCGGAGCCGCTCGGCGAAACGACAGGTGCACGAGAAAGAAGTGGCGACCATGCGGAAAGAAGAAACCGTCAACCTGAGCGATTGGGACGACGTGTGGCCTGTCCTCCACGACGAAGTGAACCGTCTGCCCGCCAAGCTGCGGACTCCGGTGGTGCTCTGCTATCTGAACGGAAAGACCAACGAGGAAGCGGCCGATCAGCTGAACTGGCCCGTGGGCACGGTCAAGACTCGCCTGAGCCAGGGCCGGGACGTGCTTCGCGATCGGCTGTCGCGCCGCGGCGTGGTCATTCCGTTCGGCCTGCTCGGGGCAGCCCTGCTGGCCGAAACCCAGGCGACGGC
>JAGVLI010001098.1 GCA_020054355.1 Planctomycetales bacterium
CAGTTCCTGTTCGATGGACCTGGGGCAAAGTAGTTTGTAGTGCGCCACGGCATCGCGGAACAACGGCGGCGCCGTTGCCCACCAGTCGGCGGCGCCGCGCAATTCGCAAGCCACCTTGAGCAGCAAGGGGACGACCTTCGGATCGGAAGCGCACATGAGCTTCGCCCAGAGACGGTCGTCGTTGCTCATGAATCCCGTGGGGACCGTGTAGGAGGGGTCGTCGGGTTTCATGGCGGCCGCCTCGGCCTTTTTGAGATCAAGCGGTGGCTCCGAATCCTGGAGCAGGTCGTGATACCCATTGCGCAGCTGCTGCTTGAGTGGCTCGGCCAGGTCTGGAGACTGGAGGGCGGCTTGCAGTTTCGGTCGGGCCAGCGCTCGCCAGCGTGCAACGTCGGCATCCGTTCGCTTCATGTCCGATACATGAACGTGCCGGTAGAGCATGACCTGGAGGGTATACAAGGCACTTTCGGCGCGACGCCCGTCGTACAGCAGCTCCAGGGCAAATTCGAGCGCCGCATCGGTACCGATGTAGCCAGCGTAGGATGCAGGAACATGCGATAGCTTGGGCGATCTACTTTTCAGCAGCCGGCGAAAGTCGGCCAGCGCTCGGTCGGGGTCGGTAAGGGCACAGATTCGGGCAAGCTGTCCAGGCCACTGGTATCCCTGCGGACCCCAGCAAGCGAGCTCAATCTCACCGACAAGCCGTTCTGCACGGGTGCGGACTTCTAGGTCCGCATGACGCTTGGCTGCACTCCGGAGGAACCCGATCGCCGGTGGGCCGATCCATTCCAGCGCGCGGCCCGCTGCCTGTCGGTCGGCGAACCGCGGACTGCCGAGCAGATTGATCCAGCCGTCGATCGTCTGGGGAAACGGAGCCGGGACGGCGATGGTGCCGAGAACACTCGCGGGCGAGCCTCCGCCCGTGACAAGCGCCACCCACTGAAAGCAGAGCGTCGGTCCCAGGTCTTCGCCCGTCATCCAGTTCCAGGCGAGATCGTAAACGTCACGATGACCGCGGCCAACCTGTGCCAGCATTGAACTGGCGTAGAACGTTGGCACGGACGGCGGGTTGAGCGACCACCACAGGAGCCGGCGCAGCACGGCGGGGTCGCGCGTCTCGTCGAGCTCTTCGAGGGCTTCGCGGCGCACCACTGGACTGACATCCTGGATGAGCCGAAACGGCAAGTCCATCCGCTCGCCGCGGAGTGCCTGCCGCCAGCCGTCACGCAGCAGTGGCGACTGCACCTGTCCGAACCGGGCGAGTACCGGGTCGCCTGATTTCGGGATGAAGTAGACCGCCGGCTGCCGGACATCCGGCACGACGGGGACGGGCACCGGGGCCCTGCTGTTACGCTGGGTCCCGTAGCAAAGGCGGGGAACGCCCTCGGGAAGAGGTTCGGATTGACCGTCATCAAAGCTGCTCTTGCTTTCAATGCTGTAGAAGGACTGAAGCGAAACACGCAGCCGAGACCCTGCCTTGAAACCTTTTCCGCGGAAGACCTCCAGCACCTCCAGGTCAAGCGACTTGTCGGCATGCGCTTGGTATTTGCCCACGACAACCAGCTCGCATTGGAGCATTTCATCCCAGGACAGGGGCGGCCCGGTGTCGATGAAGATGAACTCCGCGCGGACCGCCGCAGTCGGGCCGGTGCCGCCCAGCAGACAGACCCAAAGAAGTCCCAGGATGCTGAGCCGTTGTAGCTGGCTTCGCATCGATCCCTCCCTTGAAATGCCAGGCTTGCCTTGGTCGCCCCCTTTGCCTTCCGGTGGCAGTCGGGTTGGAGTAGATCTTCCTCAGTTGCCCGTCCTGACACAAGACGAGCAGATGCAGAACGGCCATCAAGGAGGTAGCAGACTCAAGCACGGCAGGTTTCGTGCATCAGTCGCTGGAGAGAAAATACCATGCGGACACGATGTTTTGGCATTGCTGGATTCGTGGTCCTTGCTGGAGCGACGTCCTGTATTCCCGCCGAGCAATCGGTTCAGCCGGCTGTTCGTCGACGGCACCAAGCCGCCCGCAATCAGCAGATGTCAAGAACAAGCCGCCCACGTCGTTTCTTACCTTGAGGGCGCCCGCGGGCCGTGTGCCTTTTGACAGCGCTCACCGCTGCACTGCGTCAGCGACGTTGACGCGAGGCCAGACTCTCCTGCTGCTAAATTCTCGGGCAAAACACGTCAGCGAAGGCCTGCAAGGGGCTTTGTGGAACGCGGTTGCAGAAAGGCTGGACTTCTGGACTGAGCGGATGCGGTCGCCGTATAGCTAAAATCTGCAATGGGATGCGTCATCATTAGAGGGGAAAGCCTAGCGTTCGGTGCCCCAAAGACTGGGCGGCTTTCCGCCTGCTCCGTTCAAGTGATTCAACCCACCGCCGGGCTCACCATCATGCCCCGACCCGGCGAGTGGGCGGGGTCTCGTTTCCGAAAAGGAGGCCCATGACCAGTACCGTGCTCATCGATGAGTTCCACCTGACCGTGTTCGCGCCGCGCGGTATGCGGGCCGCGGCGTACCGTGCGGTTCGTCGAACTCTGGACGATGCGCGGTTCCGGGAGCGGTTGCGCCGCGCCATCCGCGATGTGTTCGGCCGCTATCCCTCCCTGAGCAAGACCCGCTTCACGCTCGCGCGGTAGATGGACGGTCTCGCTATCAGCGTCCCAGGCAGCTTCATCGCGGCCTGAGCCGCGTCAGTATCAAGTAACACCGGAATAGCTTTCAGGCGGTTTCAAAATAATACCTCGGCCAGCTGCGACTGTACACTTTGCAGCTGACGGCGTAGGATACCTGCCTCCCCTGACCTGGAGGCCAGCCG